>CAYNAT010000001.1:0-15727 GCA_964395685.1 uncultured Candidatus Saccharibacteria bacterium
TTGCCCTTTTTTATGTATGCGAATAGCGCGCTACAAATGCGCATATATAAATTCTTGATTTTAGGAATGTTCCGTGATTAAATAAAATATGGTAAAAAAAGTAATAATAGCGATGTCGGGCGGGGTTGATTCTTCGGTGGCGGCCGCTCTTTTGGAAAAAGAGGGGTTTGAAGTCGTCGGTTTTTTTTTGAAATTATGGCCCAGTTTCAGTGAACGAGGAGCTAGGCTCGTTGCCAAAAAACTGGGCATTAATTTTTATGTTTTAGACCTTCAAAAAGAATTCAAAAAGAAAGTGGTTGACTACTTTATTAGAGAGTATAAATTGGGCCTCACTCCCAATCCCTGTGTTGTCTGCAACAAAGAAATCAAGTTTAAGGTTTTGTTTAGAGAATTAGTTGAGCTCAAAGCGGATTATATCGCTACCGGTCATTATGTCAGAGTTATTGACGACAGTCGTCAACGACCTTTTAGATTATATAAAGGAAGAGACAAGAATAAAGACCAGTCCTATTTTTTATGGAAGTTAAATCAAAAAACATTAAAGAAGGCCTTGTTTCCAATCGGCGATTACACTAAATCGGAAGTAAGAAAATTGGCAGAAAAATTCAAGCTGCCGGTTGCCAATGTTCCGGAATCCAAAGAAATTTGCTTTATTCAAAAAAGCCTAAACGATTTTTTGAAAAAGCATCTTAAATTAAAACCCGGTCCGATAATAGAAAAACTTAAAACCGGACATGAGAAGATTATTGGCAGGCACCGGGGTTTGTGGTTTTACACTATCGGCCAAAGAAAAGGTTTGGGTCTGCCCGGCTGGCCGTTTTATGTCGTAGCCAAAAACCTAAAAAAGAATGTTCTCTTCGTTTCCAAAAATGAAAAAGATTTATTAAAAAAAGAAACATTAGTCAAAAGCCTTAATTGGATTTCCGGCAAAGAGCCGAAATTGCCTCTAAAGATAAAAGTAAAAATCCGCTATCAACAGAAAGAAGTCCCGGCCTTTCTTAAAAAAGAAAAAAACAATAAAATCAAAATAATTTTTTCCCAAGCCCAAAGAGCCGTAACTCCGGGCCAATCAGCCGTTTTTTACCAAGGCCGGGAAGTTTTGGGCGGCGGGATTATTGACTATTCTTTTTGCTTAAAATAGAGTATAATGGTAGAATAAAGAAAAAATAGGAAAATCTGTTTTTCTTAAAAGGTCGATAAAAGTTAACTAGTTAACTAAAATAAAAAATATTATGGAAGAATATACCGGATATTGCGTAAAATGCAAAAAAAAGAACGTTAAGATGGAAAATCCTAAAATAGTATCAATGAAAGGAAAAGGAAAAGTTAAGAGGAGAGCAGCAACAGGCACCTGCCCGAAATGCGGCACCAAGATGTTCCGGATTTTGGGTAAAGCCTAAAAATTTATCCGAGCAAACTAATTAGCCCAAAAACGTCATTTTCAGACGGGTTTGGGCTATTTAGTTCAGCTGGCCGAATTTGCTTTTTTATTTTATTAAAGTAAAATATAAATATGCTTAAAGAATTGATTGACAAATTTTATCTGGACAGACAAAAGAGCAAAGAGCAGAAAAGTTTTTACATTTCCGAGGCAGGCAAGTGTCCGCGCCAGATTTTTTTTAAGTTTAAGAATGCGCCCCGGAAAGAATTTGAGCCCCATTTTCTCCGCCTTTTTGACCACGGCGACCACATGCACAAACTGATTATGAAACCTCTGCTTTCCACCCGGGAGATTCACGTGGTTTGTTCCGAGATAGACATTCCTCCCCAGGAAATGGTAAGGGGCCGGGCCGACGCCATAATTTCCGACGGCCGCAATCTTTACGTTCTGGACATTAAAAGCATGAACAGCATGGTTTTTCGGAATCTGGCCGAGCCCAAAGAAGAAAACGTAACCCAGCTTCAGCTTTATCTTCATTATTTCAAAATTCCCAAAGGGATTTTGCTTTACGTTGACAAAGACAAATTAGAGTTGAAAGAGTTTGAAGTCGGCTACAATAAATTCTTGGCCGAGAAAGTTTTAAGCGCTTTGGCCGTTCTTAAAAAACAAATAGACGCCAACCTTGTGCCGGCCAGAATTGAGAGTTATCCCAAAGGCTGGCAGTGTCAGTATTGCCAGTTTAGGGCAGTTTGCGACTTGGGCGTCCAGGGTCAGATGAACTGGAACGATTTCAAAGAAAAGATTCAGGGGGTTAGTTCTTGAGAGAGGTAAAGATTTTCTTCGGAGAGTAAATATAATTTTTTGTCGCTCCGGAAGATTTCGGGCTGGGGGAATTCCGTTAATTCCCAAATGTTGATTTTGTCGCGGTCGTCAATTTCCGCGATTTTTATTTTATTCCCGGAATTGAATATCAAATAATGGTCGGTGTACCAAAAAACATTGTCAATTTTTTCAGAGAAGCGGGTCAGGAACAATTTTTCGTTGGCCTCTTTCCGGGGCTGGTCGTATTTTTTTTCCAGAAACAAAACCCAGATTTCGTTATCGTTGAAATAAACCAGTTTTTGGGAATCAGGAGATAATTTGAACCCTTTGACCGAATCGGAAAGCTTTTGGAAAGATTCCCCCCCGTCATTAAAAAGATATAAAATATCGCTTTCTTTAAGAAAAATCCGGGAATCCAGAACTTTTATTTCGTATTCTGTTTCTTTTTTCAAGTCAAGAGGCAAGAGGTTTAATTTTTCGTTGTTTTTCAAAAGAAAACCGGAATTGTCAAGGCAGTAGCTGTTTTTGTCAGGGATTGAGCAGGCGACAAGGTTTTCCAATAAAGAAGGAGAAATCGTCTTTTCTTTTAAATCGGCTTCGCTCAGTTTTCCGTCTTTGAGAAAAAGCAATTTTTGCTCGTTGCCGGACTCAAAAAAGATTTTTTCCGGTCCGGCCAGAAAATCAAGAGAGCTTAAAACCAACGGCGTTTTATCCGTTTCCAGAAGATAATAAACTATTCTTTCTTTCAAGCCGATTTCCAGGAGGACTCTTTTTGAATCCGGAGAAAATTTTAGTTCCAGCAAATCCGCCCGGCCCTGGGAAATGTCTTTTTGGTCAATCAAGCGGCTTTTAACGTTTTGAGCGATTTCAAAAAGTTTCAAGGACCAGTTTTCTTGTTCGTCTTCTTCCTTCAGAATTATTTTTTGCTCGTCCGGCGAGAAAAAAAATTCTTTTACCCCGTTTACCAAAATTTTAAAATCGGGATTTTCCGGGATTAAAACAAGATTTTTCGCTTCGGTTACTTCCCCCTTTTTTATCTCCAGATTTTTCTGCCAGCTTTGAAAACCCTCTTTTTTTATTTCCACCGAATATTCTTTGGGCATCAGATTTTCAATCATCAAAGAACCGAAAAAAATATCGGTTTTGTCTTGAGGGCTTCCATCAATAAAAACCTGGCAGTTTTTGGGCCAGACCTTGAAATAAAAAATACCCGGCTGGACGATTTTTCCGCTTTTCCAGTCAATTCTCCAGCCCAGGCAATAAAAAACAGTAAGGGGGGCGATGATTAAAAACAAAATCAGCAGAGAGAAAAAAAGAATAGTTCGTCTTTTACGGGTCATATTTATACTTTCTATCTTATCTCAATTTTTGTTATTTTTCAATCTTTTGGCGGATTTTTTTCTTTGTGGTATGATAATAAAATTAACCCTGTTAAATTGTTCCGCCGAAGGCGAAACACCCCGCTTTAGCGAGGATTTAACAGGGTAAAAATATGGAGAAATACGAGCCCAAGAAAATAGAGAGGAAGTGGCAGAGTATTTGGGGGAAAATAGGTATTTTTCGAGCCTCGGATCACTCAAAAAAGCCCAAATTTTATCTTTTGGTGGAGTTTCCTTATCCTTCCGGAGAAGGTCTTCATGTCGGCCACTGCCGGAGTTATGTCGGCCTGGACGTTTTGGCCAGAAAAAAAAGAATGCAGGGATTTAATGTTCTTTTTCCGATGGGCTGGGACGCTTTCGGTCTGCCCACGGAAAACTACGCCCTTAAAACCGGTATTCGGCCCGCAGTTGTTACCAAAAAAAATACGGCCGTTTTCAAACGTCAGGAAAAAGAACTGGGCCTTTCTTTTGACTGGTCAAGAGAAATCAACACCTCTTACCCCGATTATTACAAATGGACCCAGTGGATATTTTTACAATTATTCAAAAAAGATCTGGCTTACAAAGCGAAGATGCCGATTAACTGGTGTCTTTCCTGTAAAATCGGCTTGGCAAACGAAGAGGTGGTTGATGGCAAATGCGAAAGGTGCGGCGGAAAAGTGATAAAAAAAGAAAAAGAGCAGTGGCTACTTAAAATCACCGAATACGCCGAGCGCTTGATTAAGGATTTGGATTTGGTTGACTATCCGGAAAGAGTCAAAATCAGCCAGAAAGAATGGATTGGAAAAAGCGAGGGGGCAGAGGTGAAATTCCAAATTCCAATAAAGGAACTAAGTTCCTTAAGAAAAAGGAATTTAGTTCCTTTGGCCAAATTTGAAATTTCTGTATTTACAACCAGACCGGACACTATTTTCGGGACGACAGCAGCGGTGATAAGTCCGGAAAACCCTTTGGTTCCGGAAGTCACGACAAAGAACCGGGAATCAGAGGTAAAAGAATATCTGAAACGAGCGAAAATTAAAAACGAATTTGAAAGGACGAAATCGGAAAAAGAAAAAACCGGAGTTTTTAGCGGCTCTTATTGTTTAAATCCGGCCAATGACCAAAAAGTGCCGATTTGGATAGGGGATTATGTCGTTTCAACTTACGGCGGCGGCGCGGTAATGATGGTCCCGGCTCACGATAAACGGGATTATCAATTTGCCAAAAAATATAATCTGCCGATAGTTGAGGTTATAAAGCCAGCGACAGAGACCCGGGTCTCTGTAAAAAACAGAGACCCGGGTCTCTGTAAATCTTACGAGGGTGAGGGAGTTTTGACGAATTCCGGACAGTTTAACGGCTTAAAATCAGAAGAAGCCGGAGAGAAAATCATTGAATGGCTGGCAGGCAGGGGATTGGGCAGAAAAGCGATCCACTATAAACTGCGAGATTGGATTTTTTCCCGGCAGCGATACTGGGGCGAGCCAATTCCGATGGTTAATTGCCAAAAGTGTAGCTGGCAGCCAGTAGCGGAAAAAGATTTGCCGGTTAAACTGCCTAAAATTAAAGAATATAAGCCGACTGAAAAAGGCGAATCGCCATTGGCAAAAGTTGAGAATTGGGTTAATGTTAAATGTCCGAAATGCGCCGGTCCGGCCAAACGGGAAACCGATGTAATGCCTAACTGGGCCGGCTCCAATTGGTATTATCTCCGCTATTGCGACCCCAGAAACAATAAAAGATTTGCGGGAGCTAATCTTCTTAAAAAATGGATGCCTATTGATTGGTATAACGGCGGAATGGAGCATACAACTTTGCATCTTCTTTATTCAAGATTTATTTATAAATTTTTGTGGGATATCGGAGCGGTGCCGAGAGAAATCGGGCCCGAGCCCTACAAAAAACGGACTTCCCAGGGAATGGTTTTGGGAGAGGGCGGGATTAAAATGTCAAAATCAAAAGGCAATGTCGTCAATCCTCAAGAAGTTGTAAAAGAATACGGCGCTGACGCAATGAGGGTTTACGAAATGTTTATGGGTCCCTTTGAACAGGCAATCCCCTGGGACATTAAAGGGTTGAGAGGAGTAAAGAGATTTTTAGAAAAGGTTTGGAAGCTGCGATATAAAGCAAACTATAAACTACAAACTAAAAACTATAAACTACAAAGTTTAATTCACAGAACAATAAAAAAAGTAGGAGATGATATAGAGAATTTGAAGTTTAACACAGCGATTTCCGCTTTGATGATTTTAGCCAATGAGCTGGAAAAACAAAAAGAGATTTGCCGAGACGATTTTTCCATTTTTTTAATTTTACTATCGCCTTTCGCGCCTCACATATCAGAAGAACTTTGGTCGAGGACGGGCCTCGGCGGACTTTGCTGTAAGCAAAAGTGGCCGGAATACGATAAAAAATTAATCAGAGAAGAAAAAATTATTTTGGTTGTTCAGGTCAACGGCAAAGTCCGCGACAAAATAGAGGTTGGGCCGGATATTTCAAAAAAAGAAGCGGAAAAAATCGCGCTTTCGCAGGAAAAAATTAAAAAATGGCTTATTGGGAAAGAAATTAAAAAAACCATTTTTATATCAGGCAAGCTGATAAACTTCGTTGCTATTGATAAAAAATAGATAATATGCTACGATAATAAAGAAAAGAAGAACATTAACATCGGGTCCGCAAATCCGCTGCGTTAGCGGAACAGCGACACCCAAAAACCCCGCTTAGCGGGGAGAAAGGACTTGCCATGAAAACGGTAACCCTTAAACAGGCAAAGAAAGCATTGGTTAAAATAATGGATAGCTTAGAGGAAGTTCCATTAGAACAATTACAGAAAATTTTAGCGGGAGGATATTTAGACGATCTTTTGGAGGCCAACGTGGATTGGATGAACCGTGATGACTTTCGTAAGGCGTGTGGTTTGATTCCGTTCAGCCTCAGAAAAACAGACTTGCTTCGGCCGATTACCAAAATATTAGTTCCCGGGGCTAAGAGGTTCGTCGCCGAAGAGCATCTTAAAACTGCCAACATCGGTTGGACGGGGGATAAATTTAATAAATTATTCCTCAAAAAAGGTTGAGAAGAACGTTGGAGATATTACTGCGGCAACATATAATCTTGAGAAAGATTCTCTAGATGCTCCGATTTTGGCTCAACTTGGTGACCGGGCCGAAATCAGTTTAGCTCACTTTTTTCAGTTGATTGAAAAACAGTCCAAAGGAGAAAATGGAACTTTGTTGGTCAACGGATATCTTAACATAGCATATATTCGCGACATAGACGATAATCTCTGGGCTGTGTGCGCTACCTGGCGCTCCGGCCACGCCGTCTGGAGCGTGCACGCCTGTTCGGTCGAGGACCCGAGCGAGTGGCATGAGGGTGACCGGGTTCTTTCTCGCGATTCTTGATTCTTTGAAACTCAGCCCCTCTGAGTTTATGGCTCTCTGACACTTTGAAAAAAGTATTAGAGAGTCTTTTTTATTTTTCTAAAAAATGATATTATTAAAAATCAACTATGAATTTTGAAATAGATCAAAGCGGGAAAATTGAAAATACAAGCAAGAATACAGTAATCGCTTTTTCTAATAAGATTTTTGGAAGTATTTTTATCAGCGCTAAAGATAAAAGGGAAATTCAAAAGATTTTTCGGAACGCCGGAAAGCCCAGAATATTTGTCTATAAATTATTTACAATTCTTATATTCCTTTTAATCAAAAAACACCTTAAAGACATTAATCAGATAATAATTGACGACGAATACCCGGGAAAAGGTTATTTGATTAAAAATTTTCTTCAGCAGGAATTCAGAAAGAAAAATTCAGATTTTTCAGCGAATAATATAACCATTAAAAGAATCGGTAAAAAATCAAGAGCTCATTATTTGGCCTACGGGGTAGCAACCGGCAGGAAAATGCCGGATAAAAGGGTGACCATCAGAGAAATTTTAAAATTTATTGTAAAATAAAATCGGGTATTAGTTGAATGCTTAAACCCCCGAACAAGTCAGGGTGAATCGGCATTCTACCCGATATATTTTTACTATAGCAAACCAACCATCTTTGTCAAGATGTTGACAAAAAACTCGCTTTTATAAGTGGGCTTTTTTATTTTTCTAAAAAATGATATTATTAAAAATCAACTATGAAAAATTCTAAGAAAGTAAAAAAAATACTTTTAGGCAACGAGGCAATTGTTCAGGGCGCCCTGGAGGCCGGGGTGGAGTTTGTTTCGGCTTATCCGGGCACGCCTTCTTCGGAAATCGGCGTAATTTTTAACAAAATCGCCGAAGAGCGGGGAATTTACTTTGAATTTTCCACCAACGAAAAAGTGGCCCTGGAAGCGGTTGTCGGCGCCAGCTTTTCCGGTTTGAAATGTTTGGCGGTGATGAAGAATTTCGGCTTGAATGTCGCCTCGGATGCCTTGCTGCCTTTTTGCTATACCGGCAGCAAGGGGCCGACCGTGATAATAGTGGCTGACGATCCTTCCTGCTGGAGTTCGGCTCAATCGGAAGAAAATAGCCGGGCTTTCGCTTATCTGGCTCATATTCCCGTACTTGAACCTTCTGACGCTCAGGAAGCAAAAGATTTTGTAAAACTGGGTTTTGAAATTTCTGAAAAATTTAATATTCCGGTCATCGTCAGAACCACTACCAGAGTGGCTCATCAGAGAATGCCGGTTGTGATAAATTCCAATGCCCATCCCGCGAAATGCGGGACAATGCCCCAAAAAAGAGGTAGGTTTATAAAAGATGTGAAAAAATTTGTGACCATGCCGCCGAGGGTTTTAGAGATGAAAAAAGAATTATTGGAAAAAATAGAAAAAATCAGAGAAATCGCCGAAAAAACTAACAGAGACCCGGGTCTCTGTCAGCTGACAGAGACCCGGGTCTCTGTTAAACCTGCTAAGATGGGGATTATTACGGCCGGTGTTTCTTATTTATACGTAATGGAGGTTTTAAGCCAATTAAAACTGGATTTGCCGGTTCTTAAATTGGATTTTTTCTATCCCTTGGCTGAGAAAAAAATTAAAAATTTTATCAAGGGTTTAAAAAAAGTTTTAGTCGTTGAAGAACTGGAACCTTATTTGGAAAACGAAGTTAAAAAACTAGCCAAAGAGGTAAATTGCCAACTGGAAGTTTTAGGCAAAAACGTTTTAGCGGAAATCGGCGAGCTAAACACGGAAAAAGTTGGTTTAGCCGTGGCGAAACTAACCGGCAAAAAATACGGGGTCAGACCCGGGCCAGACCCCGGTTTGGCTAAGCGGTTTCCCCGACTTTGTCCGGGCTGTCCTTACTGGCTGCTTTTTTCGGCCCTGAAAAAGGCGGCGCCGAAAGAAACGATTTTCGGCGGCGACATCGGCTGCTATATGCTGGCCGGTTTTCCGCCTCATAATCTTCAGGATTATCTTTCCTGCATGGGTTCTTCTATCGGTATAGGCCACGGAATTAAAAAAGCTACAAGCCAAAAACTGATTGCTTTAATCGGCGATTCCACTTTTTTCCACGCCGGGATTCCCGCTTTGATTAACGCGGTTTTCAACAAGTCAAATCCTCTGATTATCGTCGCGGATAATATGACTACCGCGATGACCGGCCACCAGCCCAATCCCGGTCAGGAAATCAAAATTGAAAACATTGTAAGGGCCTGCGGAGTGAAGAACCTGAAAGTTATTGACCCGATAAATTTTAAAGAATTGGAAAATACGATTAAAGAATTTTTAGAAAAAAAAGATGTTTCGGTGATTATCAGCCGGCACATCTGCGCTTTACTGGAAAAAAAAATAAAAAAACAAAATGAAAAAAACATTTAACATCGTTATTAGCGGCGCCGGCGGACAGGGGTTGATTACTTTGCTTCAGATTATCGCCGAGGCGGCTTTGTTTCAGGGTTTTGACGTAAAAACCTCGGAACTCCACGGTCTTTCCCAGCGGGGAGGCAGCGTGGAGACCCATTTAAGATTCGGAGAAAAAGTTTATTCGCCTCTGATTTCGCTTGGCTCGGCTGATTTGATTTTAGGACTGGAACTTTTGGAAGGGTTGAGGGCGGCCGTTTATGCAAATAAGGAAACCGTTTTTCTGCTCAATAAATTTATTCTTCCATTTCCCGGCAGTTTAGCCGAAGAAGAAATTATAAAAAAATTAAAAAGAATTACCAAAAATCCGAAAATTGTTCCGGCTTCGGAAATCTGCCAAAAAGAATTGGGAAAAGAAGTGGTAAGCGGTATTTATCTTTTGGCTTACGCGGTTTATAAAAAAATAATTCCGCTGAAAGCGGAATCAATTCGGAAAGCGGTTTCCGAAGTCATTCCGGAAAAATATCTGGAATTAAACAAAAAGGCCTTTGAGCTGGCAAAAAAATATGGCGATTAAAAAAGTGGTTATTGCCGCGGCCGGTCAGGGGACCCGGATGTTCCATCTGACCAACCATAAATCAAAGCATCTTATTAAGGTCAAAAAAAAGCCCTTTCTGGCTTATTTGTTAGACAATATTTTTCTGGCCGGTTATCGGGATTTAATTTTGGTTACTGGTTTTAAGGAAGAACTGGTGGCTGAATTTTTAAAAAAATACAAGCCGCCTTTGAAAAGTTTGAGAGAAAGTCAGTATAAAATAAAAATGGTCAGCCAGTACGAAATTTTGGGGTCCAAAGAAAAAATCTACGGCACGGCCTGTCCTTTGATGTGCCTGAGAGACATTATCAAAAAAAGCGATTTTATTTATCTTTGCGGCGATAATCTTTATTCGGTAAGGGATTTGAAGGCGATGAACCGGGGCGGAAAATACAATTATGTTGCCGGGATTTTTCGGAAATCTCCGGAAAAATACGGCGTTTTGCTTGGCGAAAAAGGGATTTTAAAAAAAATTGTTGAAAAACCCGAAGAATTTCTCGGCAACTGGGTTAATGCCGGGCTTTACAAATTTAGGCCGGAAATTTTCGAGAAAATAAAAAAAATCAAAAAATCGGCCCGGGGCGAATACGAGGCGACCGATGCTGTAAATCTTTTAGCCAGAGAAAAAAAAGTAAAAATTTTGAAAATCAAGGATTTCTGCTTGGATTTCGGCAATCCGGCCGACATTATCAAGGTTTCTTATTTTTTAAGGTCATTGAAAAAATTCAAGAAATTTTTTTGGAAAAACAGAAATTTTGAGATTATTCCGGTTAATTCCAAATATGCTCTTACTAAAGCAGTGGAATATCTGGAGAGGGGACAGGTTCTTGTTTGCCCGACCGACACGGTTTACGGTCTTTTAGCCGACGCCACCAATGAGAAGGCAGTGGAAAAAGTTTTTGAAATCAAAAAAAGAGAGAGAAAGAAAGCAATTCCAATTTTTGTTAAAGACACAGAGATGGCAAAGAAATACGTTTTTATAGATAAAGCTCTGGAGAATTTTTTGGACGAGATCTGGCCGGGCAAAATCACCGTTGCTTTGAAAAAGAAAGCGAACAGCGGTTTGTCAAAGTTGCTTACCGGTAAAAAACCGACCCTGGGATTAAGAATTCCCGCTCATAAACTGATTTCAGAAATACTGAAAAAATTCAATAAACCCTTGACCGGCACTTCGGCAAACATTTCCGGCAGACCCTCTACGGTAAAAATTGATGAAGTTTTTGATTATTTTGAAAACGAAGAAGTCCGGCCCGATTTAATCCTTAATGCCGGCCGCCTGCCCCACAGCTTGCCTTCCACTGTAATTGATTTCAGCCAGGATAAACCCAAAATCATCCGCCGCGGGAGATAATATCTTTATTATGGTTAAAAATATGCTTAAAAAAAATGACCCTCAAATTGCAAAGTTGATTGAGCGGGAGAAAATTCGGCAGGAGACGACGTTGGAAATGATTCCTTCGGAGAATCATACTTCGCCGGCGGTGCGAATGGCTTTGGGTTCGGTTTTGACCGACAAATACGCCGAAGGGTATCCGGGCAAAAGATATTACGCCGGACTGGAATTTTACGACCGGATTGAAGAGATTTGCCGACAGCGAGCTAAGCTCCTTTTTAAAGTGCCTTATGTCAATGTTCAGCCCTATTCCGGCTCGCCGGCAAATCAGGCCGTTTATTCGGCTGTCTTAAAGCCCGGGGACGCAATAATGGGTATGGCTTTGCCCCAGGGCGGCCATTTAACTCACGGCTGGAAAGTAAACTTTTCCGGCCGATATTATAATTCAGTCCAGTACGGCGTTGACCGAAAAACAAATTTAATTGACTACCGAAAAGTAGGGGAATTGGCTAAAAAAGCAAAACCAAAACTTATCTGGGCCGGCGCCACTGCTTATCCCCGGATTTTTGACTGGCAAAAATTCAGCCGGATCGCCGATTCGGTCAATGCTTATTTAGCCGCTGACATTGCCCATATTGCCGGTTTGATTGTGGCCGGAGTCCATCCCAGTCCGGTTCCTTACGTTGATATTATTACCACCACCACTCACAAAACTTTACGGGGTCCCCGGGGCGGAATGATAATGGTTGCCAAAAAAGGCCTGAAAAAAGACAAGGAGCTTAGCTCCAAAATTGATAAAGCGGTTTTTCCGGGATTGCAGGGCGGGCCACACGAAAACAATATTGCCGCCATCGCAGTTTGCCTGGAAGAGGCCTCAAAGCCGGCTTTCAAAAAATACGCCAAACAGCTAATAAAAAACGCCAAGGTTCTGGCTTCGGAACTTTTGAAATACGATTTTAATTTAATAACCAACGGCACTGACAATCATTTGATTTTGATTGACTTAAGAAATAAGGGAATTTCCGGGAAGGAAGCCCAGAACCGCTTGGAAAAATCCGGCATTACGGTTAACAAAAATACCATTCCTTTTGACCCGGCCCCACCCTTTAATCCATCGGGAATCCGCTTGGGCACGCCGGCCATCACCACCCGGGGAATGAAGGAAAAAGAAATGGAAAAAATCGCCTTCTGGATTAACGAGGTTATTTCCGGCCCAAAATTAGTCAAGAAAATCAGAAAAGAAGTTAAAAAACTTTGCCAAAAATTTCCCTTGCCATGATAATTTTAGACGGGAAAAAGATAGCCGAGAGGATTTTGGAAGAGCTTAAAAAAGAAATAAAAGAAAAAAGGCTGAAGCTGAAATTGGCCGTGGTTTTGGTTGGTCGGGAGCCGGCCTCCGTTGTTTTTATCCGGCAAAAAGAAAAGGCCTGTCAAAAAGTCGGCATCGACTTTGAATTATTTAGTTTTTCTTCAAAAATCAGTCCGGAAAAATTAAAAAAAGAAATCAAAAAAATCGTGAATAATCCGGCCGTTTCCGGGATTGTGGTTCAACTGCCTTTGTCAAGAAAAATAAAGAGCAAGGAAATTTTAAAACTTATTCCCCGGGGAAAAAATCCCGAAAAAATATCGCCGGTTATTTGCGCCATAGAATATTTTTTGAAAGAATATAAAATCTCTTTGGGAAAAAAGCGGATTGTTCTAATCGGCCGGGGGCCGCTGGTCGGCCAGCCGGTTGCAAAATGGTTAAGAAAAAAGAAGATAAAATTTTTCACTATTGATAAAATAAAAACAGCCGATATTATAATTTCCGGCGTTGGTAAGCCCGGTTTAATCAAAGGAGAAATGGTTAAAAAGGGGGCGGTGGTTTTTGATGTCGGCAATGATGTTGATTTTAAGAGCGTTGCCAAAAAAGCAGGTTATCTCACTCCCACGCCCGGCGGCATCGGTCCTTTGACCGTTGCCTGCTTGCTTCAAAACTTAGTGAAATAGAAAAACAGAGACCCGGGTCTCTGATATTTTATGGATTGGTATTTTTTTAAATTAATTAATCAATTTTCTCTAAAACATCTCTGGCTGGATACTTTGGGAATATTTTTTGCCGAGTATTTCGGTTATGTTTTGGTTGTTTTTTTGTTTTTACTGGCTTTTTATTATTTTTTCCAGAAAAAAAAGTTTTTGAAAAGGGTTATTTTTGCTTTGATTTCGGCCGTTTTGGCAAGGATTAGCATTATTCCTGTTCGGTTATTCTGGCCGAGGCAAAGGCCTTTTCTTTTGTCAGACGGCAATCCGCTTTTATTCAGCGATTCTTCGGCTTTTCCTTCGGGCCACGCTGTTTTCTTTTTCGCTCTTTCCACCATTATTTTCTTTTACAATAAAAAAATCGGCCTTATTTTATATTTAGGCAGTTTTTTAATTTGTTTGGCCCGAGTTTTTTGCGGCCTTCACTGGCCCAGCGATATAATTATCGGCAGCCTCTGGGGCATCTCGGCCGCTTGTTTCATTCAATTTTGTATTTGTATTAAATGGAATGGGTTTAAGAAAAAGTAAAAAACTGGTTTGGCTGGTTTTCGGGGTTTTGGTCGGAGCGAATTTTTTTGCCTGGCTAATGGTTTGGGAATTGAGCGGGGCGGAGAATTTGGAAGTTGTCTTTTTTGACATCGGTCAGGGCGACGCGATTTTCATTGAAACGCCAAAGAGATACCAGATTTTAATTGACGGAGGTCCGACCTCCGCTGTCTTGGAAAAACTGGCCAAGGAAATGCCTTTTTACGACAGAACGGTTGACCTGATTATTTTAAGTCATCCGGAAAAAGACCATTTGTTCGGCTTGCTGGAAGTTCTGAAAAGATATAAAATAAAAAATATTCTCTGGACCGGAATTGTAAGGCAAACAGCTGAATACCGGGAATGGAAAAAGTTGATTCAGGAAGAAGGGGCGGAAATAACAATCGCCCGGGCCGGTCAGAAAATAATTATTCAGCAGGAACCCTTAATTTATTTGGACCTTTTGTACCCCTTGGAGAATCTGGAGGGCAGAGAATTCAAAGACAGCAACGATACTTCAATCGTGGCAAAACTGATTTTTAACCAGAATTCTTTTTTATTTACCGGCGACATTACCGGGAAAGCGGAGAAGCTGATTATTGCCGATTCGGGCCTTAACCCTGACTCTGACGTTTTGAAAGTCGCTCATCACGGCAGTAAAACCTCCAGTTCCCCGGAATTTTTGGAAGCGGTTTCGCCCGAAATTGCCATAATCAGCGCTGGCGAAAACAATTACGGTCATCCCCACGGCCAGGTCTTGGAAAATTTGGAAAATTTTGGTATAGAGATTTTAATAACCAAGGAAGCAGGCGATATTAAAATTATTTCTGACGGAAAAAATTTTTATGAGCAATATTGAATTTCCTTTTTTAAAAACAAAAATTGACAAGGTCTCCAAAAAGTTTGACTTAACCGATTTTGAAGAACGTAAGGCCTATTTTGAATTGAAAGCGGGTAAAGAAATCAAATTGTTAAGAGAATATTTGAAAGAAAACACTTTTATCGCTTATCTCTTGGGCAAGAAAAATTCCGGCAAAGGCACTTACGCCAAAATGTTTCAGGAGGTGGTTGACAGGGAAAGAGTGGAGCATTTTTCCATCGGCGATATGGTTCGGGAACTTGACAAGGTAATTCAGGATAAAAAAAGAAAAAAAGAATTAATTTCTTTTTTAGAGCAGAATTACCGCGGCTTCAAGCCCTTGGAGAAAGTTCTGGAAGCCCTGGAAAAGAGAAGTACGAAAGTTCTTTTGCCTTCGGAATTGATTCTGGCTTTGGTTAAGAAAGAAATCGCTAAAAGAGGCCGGAAAGCGCTTTTTATTGACGGTTTTCCCCGCGACCTGGACCAGATTTCTTACTCTTTGTTTTTCCGCGACCTGATTGATTACCGGGCTGACCCGGACATTTTTGTTTTGATTGACCTGCCGGATACAGTGATTGACCAGCGGATAAAATCCCGGGTGGTTTGTCCTCTTTGCCAGACCTCAAGAAACCTGAAGCTTTTACCAACCAAAAAAATCGGGTATGATAAAAAAGAAAAAAAGTTTTATCTGGTTTGCGATAATTCTCAATGCCGGGGAGCGAGAATGGTTCAGAAGGAAGGAGACGAGCAGGGCATAGAGCCGCTTAAAGAAAGATTGAAAACCGACCAGAAACTGCTTGAGCAGGCCTTTTCTCTGTACGGCATCCCCAAAATTCTTTTGCGAAATTCCGTGCCGGTAGACAAAGCCAAAGAAATGCTTGACGATTACGAAATTACTCCGGAATATCTTTATCAATGGGACGGGAAAGCCAAAAGGGTTAAAATCACTGAAAAACCCTGGCAGGTTTTGGACCAGCAAGGGAAACCTTCTTACAGTTTAATGCCGCCGCCCGTTGTTGTTTCCTTAATAAAACAAATGGCAAAG
>CAYNAT010000001.1:15827-37653 GCA_964395685.1 uncultured Candidatus Saccharibacteria bacterium
AAGCTTTGTTCAAAATGCGGGGCTAAAATGGAAGAGGGAGACAAATTTTGTCCTGCCTGCGGCGGAGAGGCGGGCGGCCCGGCAGTAAGCCCGGCAGGAGAATTCTGGCCGGCAAAAGAAGTAAGCACCGACGAAGCCGGCTCCAGCCGCAAAGGGGTTCTGGGAATAAGCGGCAGTGATTTGATTTTTTACGTTTACGGATTTTTTTCCGGACAGCCAAAGGAAAGCCGGAAAATAACCATTTCCCGGATAAAGTCAATCGTCAGAACGCCTGTTTTTAATATGCTCACTATTTCCTATAACCGGGCGCCGGAAGGCAGCGGCGCTTTGAGAAGATTTATCGGAATGCGCCGGGTCACTTTCAAGATTAAAAACTGGCAGACGTTTATTGAAAAAATCAAGGAGCTTAGCTCCCAGATTAATCCAAAGATTAAAATTAAGTGTTAAAAAAAATCAAGGTCGGAAAAAAGCTCAATAATAATTTAAAGATTAAATATGTTTAAAAAATTAAATTTTGTTCTCTGTCTGTTTCTTCTGACCGCCTTAGTTTTAGTCGGAGCAAGTTGCGGAGAAAGTTCTTCCAAAAGCAAAAGTAAAAAAGAAGAAGAACCCAAAGAAAAATACCTTACTTATAAAAACACTGACTGGAATTTTCAAATTGATTATCCGGAAAAATGGGAAGAGGATGTTGCCGAACAAGGAACGGATTATGTAATGATAGCCATTGTAAGTCCCGCGGAAAACGACAAGGATAATTTTCAGGAAAATCTGGTAGTGGCCGTTGGTTTGCCCGACCCTTACAATAGTTTTGAGGATTTGATGCAGGGGATAATAGAGGATTCTTCCGATGAGCAGTATATTAAAGATTTCAAGTATTCCAAAGTTAAAGTTGCCGGCTACCCGGCTTACAAATTTACTTATACCGAACTTTGGGAAGAGGGAAATTTGAAATATCTATTTTACTTTTTGGACGCCGGCGACCGCTGGGCTTATCTTCTTTATACTGCCGAAGAAGACAGTTATTCCGAATATCTGGACCAGGTGGAGGAAATGGTTGATTCTTTCAAGTTAAAATAAAAGGCTAAATTAAAATGCCGAAATTTTGTTCAAAATGCGGCAAAGAATTGAAGCCGGGCGCTCAATTTTGTCCTGGTTGCGGAGCAACGACGAAAAAAGGAATTGCTTCAGCGGCCCGGCCGCCGCAGGCGGCCGGGGTTTCGGCGGCGCCGGTTGCGCCGCCGCCGAAAAAAAGCGGCTGCGGCTGGGGTTGCGCCATTGGCTGTTTGGCAGTGGTTTTAATTATTCTTTTGCTCGTGGGCGGTGTTATCGGAGCCGGTTATTATTTTCTCTTTATGAGAGAAAAAGAGCCGGGCAGTTATTTTGAAGTTGACAAGAAATCCGGACCAACAGTAAAATGCGACAGTCCGGCCTGTCTGGAAGATAATTTAAAAAAATGCAGCCCGGCCAAAGGAGAAACCGAATTCGGCGACTTTGCCGATGTCCAGTTTGAAATTTTGGGCCAGAGCGGAAGCGACTGCGTGGTTTTTGCCGAAATCATTGAATTAAAAGAACTTCCTTCCCAGCTGGAAGCGGTTCCGGATTTTATTCTTGACAACCTGCTGAAAAATTTAACCCTGGAGTGTCTGATTCCCCAGAAAGTTTATAGCGAGGGAACCGAAAAAGTGGGCAATTATATCTCAGAAAATCTTTACTCCGCCTGCAAAGGCCCTTTGTTTGATTTGATGGATAAATTCGGCGTAGAAATAGAAACGGAATAAAATATAGGTTAAAAAAGGTCGATTCAAAATTTTAAATTTTTTTGAAAAAAAATGACTGACATATCTACTAAAATGCTGGCCAAGGCCTATAGCTATGGCTATAGCAGCAGTTATAGTTCCGGCTGGGGCTGGGGATTGTTTTTCTTTTGGTTTTTTTCCTGTCTGGCTTTTTACGCCTACAGCGCGATTTGCCTGATGCTGATAGCCAAAAAATCAGCCGTTTCCGGCGCCTGGATGGCCTGGGTTCCCATTTTAAATATCTACTTAATGTGCAAAGCGGCCGGTAAATCAGGACTCTGGATTATTCTCTTTTTGATTCCTTTTGTTAATATTATTGCCGTTGTTTTGGTTTGGGTGGCGATTTCCGAAAGATTGGGCCGGCCCGGCTGGTGGGGTATTTTAATGCTCGTGCCCGTCGCCAACTTGATTATTCCGGGAATTCTGGCTTTTTCCAGAACTCATCAGCAATCTGCCGCTGCTCCTGCTTCTGCTCCGGCTTCCGCTCCGGCGCCGGTTCAAACCGCAGAGAAACCAGATAAGGGTTTTTGCCCGAAATGCGGAGCGAAAATCAGCGGCGGCGACAAATTTTGCCCCGACTGCGGCGCCAAAATCTAATCTCCCGAAAACGCTTGACGCCTCGTTTTAACTTTGCTAAACTTTAATCAGTAAAAGTTAAAGAGTTTTTTTTAGAATTTTATAAGGAAAGGGTAGTAAAATGAGAGAGATGGTAAAAACGAAAAAACATTATAGGTATGTTGATCCCTCCATTAAAAGCCTTGTTTTTTTAGCCATAGCGGTTCTTTTAATAACAACATGGGAGGCAATGCCGGCGAGAAAACAAGCGGTTAGCTATCTCGTTGAAGACAAGGGTTTTAAAGATGTTTATTCTTTATCTCCGGGTACTTCCGTAGTAATTCAAAAAACAACCCGGAAGATAGAGCTAAGCGGCGGAAGAATAAAAGATTCTTTTGCCTCCGATTCTATTGTCATTGAGAAACCGAGACTCACCGATTGTTTCACGGAAGCGGCAAGAAAAATTATGAGAATAGAAGGCGTTAAAGAAGTGGTAGGAAAAAAAGTGGACGGTAAGTATTATATGTATCCAGTTTATGATTCAAGCGAGCCAAACTGAAAGAGGCCGCAAAAAACATGCCAGCTGTTTAAGCTGGCTTTTTTTGTTGAAAAATTTTGAGAGAAAGGGTAGAATAAAAAAAAGAGTAAAAAAAAATTATGCTTGATTATTTTAAGCGGACAATTAAAGACGAAAAGATGAGAAAACCGGAAGAGATGGAAGTCGGCTGCTGGATTAATCTGATTGACCCCTCCCAAAAGGAAATTGATTTTTTGGTTGAGAAATTTAACCTGGACAAAAGAAATTTGGAATCCGGTCTGGACCAGAACGAAATACCCCGTCTTGATTTTGTTGACGGCGATATTTATTTTTTCGCCAAAAACGCGCTCTCCCGGGAAAAAAGAAAAATTGAGACCTACTTGGCCGTAATCAGCCGCGATTTTATCCTTACCTTTTCCAAAAGCGAGCCCGATTTCCTGAAAAATATTTTGGAAGGCCGGATTGAATTCATCACCACCCAGAAACTGAAATGCCTTATCAAGCTTTTTTCCTTGATGAACGGAAGCTTTGAAAACCTTACGATTGAGGTGGTTAAAAGAGTCCAGGCCGAACGGCGGCCGGCCAAAGAACTGGTGGAAAAAGAACTGGCTGTTTTACTGGAACAGGAGGATATTCTCAATAATCTCGTTTCCACTTATTATTATATGAATCTGCTTTACGAGCGGGCGGTCAAGAGAATAAAATTCTTTGAGCAGGATAAGGAAATTTTGGAGGATCTTACCATTGAAGCGACCCAGGGTCTTAATCTTTGCAAGTCCTCTCTGAAAAACATTTCCAATACAAGAAATTATTACGTGATTTCCCTTTCCAATAAATTAAACAAAATTATTACCGTTTTTACCGTTTTTACCATTCTTATCAGTATTCCGGCCGCGATTTCCGGAATTTACGGAATGAACGTTCTGCTGCCCTTAGCCGGAAATCCCCGGATATTTCTTTATTTGATGTTTTTAACAGCCGCTGTCTGGCTGGCTTTTGTTTTTTATCTGAAACGGAGAAAAATTATTTAATCATTGCTTGAAAAGGTCGAAAAAATTAAAAAAATTAAAAATTATGCTTTCTCAATTACCGACCAATTTTAACAAAGTCAATAAAGAAGACCTGGACAGGGAAATTTTGAGAGCCGGAATGATCGCCGAGCTGGACGCGGTTTCTTTTTACGAGCAGATGGCCGCTTTGACCGAGAATGATAATATCAGAAAAGTTCTCTTGGATATCGCCCGAGAAGAAAAAACCCATATCAGCGAGTTTGAAACCCTTTTAGTCAGAATAGACCGGGAGCAGGTAGAGGAATCGGAAAAGGGCAGAAAAGAAGTTGAAGAATTAACCGGGGCCCGATAAAATAATTTAATGCTCAGTTTAGCCCAGCTAAAAAATAATCCTTTTGTTCTGGAATTTATCAAAAGCACGGAAAAAATTCTGGCCGCCTTGTCTTATACCGACCACGGCTTGAGACATTCGGAATTGGTGGCTAAGCGGGCCAAGGCAATTGCCGAAGAAATCGGCTTGAGCCGGCGGGAAGGGGAGTTGGCCTCTATGGCCGCTTTTTGCCACGATATGGGAAATTTTTTGAGCCGGACTTACCATAATTATTTCGGCGCTTTGCTTTTTTTCCAGGTTTTTCAGAAAGACTTTGAACCGAAAGAACTGATAGCAGTTATGCAAGCCATTGCCAATCACGATAAAGATATAGAAGATATGAGTTTCGGCAGTCCGATTTCAGCCGTAGCTGTTTTGGCCGACAAATCCGACGTTCACCGTTCCAGAGTAATCGCCAAAAAAATGGAAGAGATAAAAGCCGACATTCACGACCGGGTCAATTACGCCACTAAGTCAAGCCGCCTGTTTGTTGATAAAAAGAAAAAGAGAATTATTCTTAACCTAACCATTGACTCAAACTTTGTTCCTTTAATGGAATACTTTGAGATTTTTACCGACCGAATGGTTTTTTGCCGAACCGCGGCAAAATACCTCGGTTACGACTTCGGTCTGGTAATTAATAAATTTAAATTGCTTTAATATGGAAGAATTTATCCTGGAAAACTATTGGATTATTCTGCTGATTACGGCCTGGACATTACCCTGGAAAGCAGTGGCGCTTTGGAAAGCGGCCCACAGCAAACAAACCGTCTGGTTTGTCGTCCTGCTGATTCTTAACACCCTGGCCATTCTGGAAATCGTCTATATTTTCTACTTCAGCAAGAAAAAAGTCCCGGCCCAACCCCCGGAAAATTAAGCCGGAAAATCTAAGATTTATGCGAAAAGTATTTTTGGCTATTTTTGTTTTTGGATTTTTATTTTTGCTTTTTGGGTTTACCCTCCCAACTTTTGCTGCGCAAAAGTTGGGAGGGTTAGAGATAAATTTCTTTTACAGCCTGACTTGTCCTCATTGCGCCAAAGAGGAAAAATTTTTGGACGATTTGGAAAAAAAATACCCGGAAATTGAAATCAAGAAATTTTCCGTTTCCCAAAGCAGCAATCTGGAATTATTAAAAGAGTTTTACCGGAAATATCAGGTTCCTTCGGAATACTACGGAATGGTGCCGGCCACTTTTACCAACAGCCGCTATTTTATCGGTTTTAGCGAGGAAATCAGCCGGGGCATTGAAGAATGTATTTTGGAATGCCAAAAAGACATTGCTTCAGGGGAAAACGCGAGTATTATCGACCTGGAAGGGAACATCAGCATTCCTTTTTTAGGGGAAATAAACCTTAAACAATATTCTCTTTCTTTATTGGCGATTGTTTTGGGCTTTTTGGACGGTTTTAATGTCTGTTCCCTCGGCGCTTTGTTTTTGATTCTGGCTTTGGTTCTAACTTTGAAATCCCGAAAAAAAACTTTGCTTTTCGGCGGGCTTTTTATTTTGACCACAGCCATTGTCTACGGGTTTCTGATAGTTCTTTGGTATCAACTTTTCTCTTTTTTCCTGCCCTATCTGAAAATAATGGAGGTTTTAATCGGCATTTTGGGCATTGCTGGCGGAATTTATTTTTTCCGGCAGTTTCTCAAATACAGAAAAAAGGGAGCGGTTTGCGAAACGGGTACGGCTAAAAAAATAACGGAGAAATTTTCTTCAAAATTCCAAAAATCTATTCAGAAATCAAAAAACATTTTTTTTCTTTTGGGAGCGGTTTTTCTTTTCGCCGCTGTCTTAACAATCGTTGAATTTCCCTGTTCGGCAGTGGTGCCGGTTGCCTTTGCCGGCGTCCTCGCCCGGTCCGGGCTTGTTCCCATATCCTATTTTTTTTACATCGCTTTATTTATAGTTTTTTATCTGCTGGATGAAATAGTTGTTTTTCTGGTCGCTTTCCTGACGACCAAACTTTGGCTCAGTTCGGCTAAATTCCAGGTTTGGCTCGCCCTGGCCGAGGCAATCATCCTCTTCCTCCTCGGCCTTTACTATTTAATATGAGCGTATTTTTCTCGGGCAATTCTTTTTTTAATGCTCTTGCTAAAATTTTTATAAAAACTAAAATGAATTATTAGAACTAATTTCAAAAAATTTATGAGAAAGAAAATTATTTTCGGGATAATCATAGCATTCGTTGTTTTGGCGATTGTTGTTTGGCGGGGATTTATTAAAGAAAAAGAGCCGGAGTTTTTACTGGCAAAGGCGGAGATGGGAGCGGTTGTCAGAGAAGTTTCGGAAACCGGTTCGGTCAAGATTTCCGACAAAATAGAACTCGGTTTTAACAATTCCGGCCGCTTGGAGAAAATATACGTTGAAACCGGATATAAGGTGGAAACCGGTCAGAAACTGGCCCAGCTTGACGCCAGCCAGCTTTACATTGAGTTGTCCGAATCCCAGGCCGCTCTGGAAGTGACTCAAGCCGACTACAACAAACTTTTAGCCGGTTCTTCGGCCGAAGAAATCAAAATTGCCGAGACCGGAGTTTTTAACGCCCAGATTAACCTTAAAACCAGCCGGCAGAACCTGAAAGATGTGGAAGCCGAAGCCGAGGAGGATTTGGCTCAGGCCTATGAAGACGGCCTTGACGTTTTGGACGACGGTTACTTGAAAATTTACAATGCCTATAATGTAGTAAGTGATGTCCAGCGGACTTATTTTACTGCCAGCGACCAGGAGGGTTCCGAGGCAAGAGAGAAAAAACAAATAATTGAAAACGCTTTGGACCAGGCCGAAATTTACATTGAGCAGGCAAAAAACGGTTCAAACGAAAAAATTGACAACGCTCTGGTAAAAATTAAAAACACTCTTACAGACACTATTGACGCTTTAACTGTTGTCCGGAATATGGCCGAGACCCCTCTTTACCGAAACCAGGTCTCCAGTTCCGACAAGACCTCTTTAGACAATCAGAAATCCTATGTAAGCACGGCCCGGACCAGCATTATTTCCAGCCAGCAGACGATTTCCTCAACCAAAATCAGCAACGAGACAAACATTAATTCGGCCCAAGCCGATGTTTCTTCCAAAGAGGCCGCCTTGCAGAAGGCGGAAGACGAGCTGGCTTTGAAAAAAGCCGGACCGACCCAGGAAAATATTGATTTATATGCGGCGAAAATAAACCAGGCAAAAGCAAAAGTTTCTCTTCTGAATAACAAAATTCAGGACTCGGTTTTAAAAAGTCCGGCCTCGGGCCAGATAACGGAAATTAAAAAGAAAAAAGGGGAAACGGTTCAGGCCAGCGAGCCGGTGATTTCTTTTTTAGCCCAGGGACCTTTCCAGATAGAAGTGGATATTTACGAAGAAGATATCGTTGAGGTTAAACCGGGCCTTACAACCAGGATTACTTTAGCCGCTTTTCCGGATAAAGTTTTTCAGGGCAAAGTTGTTTCGGTTGACCCGGCCGAAAAATTGATTGACAACGTGGTTTATTATCGGGTAATTATCGGTCTTGAGGGAGAAGCCGAAGGTATTAAGCCCGGCATGACCGCTGACATTGTGGTTGAAACCGCTAAAAAGGAAAATGTTTTGACCGTTCCCAGAGGCGCTTTGACAAAGAAAAACGGCAAAACAACGGTTCAGGTTTTTGAGAACGGGAAAAGTCAGGAGCAGGAAGTGGAAGTCGGCCTGGAAGGCGAAGATTCGGCGGAAATCCTTTCCGGTCTCTCCGAAGGCGACCAAATTATCCTCGGCGGGAAATAAAAAAAATGCCGGAGATGTTGATAAAATTGGAAGATATTTGGAAAACTTATGAAATGGGCAAGGTGGAGCTTAGGGTTTTGAAAGGGGTAAATCTGGCGGTAAACCAGGGTTCTTTTATTGCCATAATGGGACCTTCCGGTTCCGGCAAATCAACTCTTTTACACATTATCGGCGCCCTGGACACTCCGGATAAAGGCCGGGTTTTACTGAGGGGCCGGGATATTTCCGAGTTAAAAGAAGACGAACTGGCTCAATTAAGGGGCAGGAAAATCGGTTTTGTTTTTCAGCAGTTTAATCTGCTTTTCAACCTTACCGCTCTGGAAAACGTTGCTCTGCCCATGGTTTTCCAGGGCGTTTCGGAAAAGAAAAGAAGGGAAAGAGCGGAGCGGCTTCTTTCTTCCTTGGGTCTGGAAAAGCGATTTTCCCACAAACCGAACGAACTCTCGGGCGGCGAGTGCCAGAGAATAGCCATTGCCCGGGCCTTGGCCAACGACCCGGAAATCATTGTTGCCGACGAGCCGACCGGCAATTTGGATTCAACCACCGGCAAAAAAATTATGGAAATTCTGATTGAACTTCATCAAAAAGAGAAAAAAACCATCATCGTGGTTACCCACGATCCGGTAATCGCCGGCTATAGCCAGGAAACAATCAACATTAAAGACGGCCGGATATTATGATTAAAGAATACATTAAAATCGCCATCAGAAGTTTAAGAAGAAGACCGGTAAGGAGCTGGCTTACCATGCTTGGCGTGGTAATCGGCGTTTTTTTGATTATTTCCCTGCTTTCTTTGAGCGAAGGCATCAAAGGAGCGGTAATGCAGCAGTTGAATATGATGGGCAAGGATTTGATTATGGTTTTTCCGGGCGAGATTACCAATTTGGCCGCGGTGATGGGCGGCGGAATGGAGTTAACCGACCAGGATCTGGAAGCGATAAAAAAAGCCGAAGGCGTGGCTTTGGTTGTTCCTCTCACCTGGAAGGGGGAAACAATGAGATACGGCGGCGAAACAAAAACGATTTTTTTAGCCGGTATTTCCTGGTCCGAGGCTCTGGAGTTGTTGAAAGGCGATATGGGTTGGGACTTAAGAGAAGGGAATTGGCCGGTTTCGGGCAAGCGGGAAGTTTTAGTGGGCAGCGCGGTGCCGGAAGACGTTTTTCCGGGGATGGAAATCGGTTCGGAAGCGACAATCAAGGGGAAAAAGTTTAAGGTTGTCGGCGTTTTGAAGTCCCTGGGCAACAAACAGGACGATTCCCAGGTTTATCTTGATTTGGAGATTTTCAAAGACATTACCGGCGAAAGGGACGGAGCCAGATTCGCCTTTGCCAAAGTCAAGCCGGGCTATTCGCCGGACCAGGTTGTTGAGAACATCAAAAAAAATCTCAACGAAAGCCGGAAAAAAATCCGGGGAGAAGATTTGCCTTCTTTTTCGGTCCTTACCAGCGAAAAAGTGGCTGGCATTGTCGGCGATATAATGGCTTTGATTCAGTTAGCCATTTTCGGCTTCGCCTCAATAGCCATTGTGGTCGGCGGCATCGGCATTATGAATACAATGTACACTTCGGTTCACGAAAGGATAAAAGAAATAGGAATTATGAAAGCGGTCGGCGCCAAAAGAAAAACCATAACCTTGCTCTTCTTGATTGAGTCCGGTTTCTTCGGTTTGTTCGGCGGTTTGGGCGGGATTGTTTTGGGCCTGGGTTTGGCCAAGGCAGCCGAGATTTATCTGATGAGCACTGGCGCTTTTTACCTGAAAGCTTCTCTTTCGCCCCAGTTGATTTTATTCGGTCTGACGTTTTCCTTTTTGGTCGGCTGTATTGCCGGCTATTTGCCGGCCCGGAGCGCTTCCAAACTCAAACCGGTTGACGCCTTGCGCTATGAATAAGAATATGGCGATTGTTTCCGATGAGAAACTTATAGCCGGTTATCTGAAAGGCGATGAAAAGTCGCTGGAGATTTTGATCAAACGTTGGCTTAAACCGATTTACAGTTTTGTTTTTAGATACCTCGGCAATTCCCAGGAAGCCGAAGACATCACCCAGGAGGTTTTTATAAAAGTTTGGCGAAATCTTAAAAGATTTGACCCCCGAAGAATCCCGACAAATCGGGATCTACGGGGCAGGCGAAATAAAAAATTCAAAACCTGGCTTTTCACCATTGCCAAAAACGCTTCCATTGACCGGTTAAGAAAGAAAAAAGTTGTTTCTTTTCCCGAAGTTGATTATTTGGCTGACCCCGCGCTTTCGGTCAGGGAAATTTTTGAAAAAAGAGAAATGGCGATAATGCTCAATCTGGCAATGGAAAAATTATCTTCAAAGTATCGCCAAATTTTGTCTCTGAGATACAAAGAGAATTTCGCCTTTCAGGAAATCGCCGATTTTTTGGGAAAACCTCTTAACACCGTTAAAAGCCGGCACCGCCGGGCAATTATTAAATTAAAAAAAGATTTAACCCCGCTTTCAGCGGGGTTGACTCCGCTGAAAGCGGGGTTGACGCCTACGCTCAGAAGGCCGACGCTTATTTTAATGGCTCCAACAAACCCCATTAGAAAAGACGGACTTTTCTAACGGGGTAAATCGCCCAAAAACTTGACCTGAAATTAGAATATTAAATTTTTTATAAATTTTTAGCGAGCAAAGGATGCACCGAAGGACATCCTTTTTTCGTATTAGTAATATGAGGGGCATAAAGCAAATTGAACAAATTAAACAGGTTGAGCCGCCGAACGGACTTTTTGAACGGATTATCCTGGCCATCAAAAAAGAGCAGGAAAAAAGGCAGAGCAGAAAAATATTATTCGGCTTTGTCGCCCTTTTCTTTGTTTCTTCTTCGGCAATGCCGATTTCCGGCTTAGTACTTGTCAATCAGATAAAAAATTCCGGAATTATTTATTTCTTATCGGCCGCGGTTAGCGATTTTTCCGCTTTTCTGACTTTCTGGCAGGATTTCAGCTTGGCTGTTATTGAGGACTTGCCCTTGGCAGGCCTATTGGCTTTCATTTTAAGTTTGGCTATATCGGTTTTTACGCTCAGGCTGTTTTTCTATAAAAAAAGGTTGCTCCTGGGTTACTTATTTAAATTTAGTTTTTAATTTCTATGGATGAAGAAAAAAAAGAAAAAAAGAAAATAAATCCCGATAGGTTAAAATGGCTCATTGTCGGACTTGGCTGTTTCGCGGCCGCGGTTTTGATATTCAGCGCCGGCATTTTCGTGGGCGGAATGAAAGCCAGATTTTCTTACCAGTGGGCCGAGAGTTATCATCAGAATTTTGCCGGACCAAGGCAGGGATTTCTTGGTGATTGGCAAAAAGTGGCTCCGCTGCCCGGCGATTTTCTGGAGGCCCACGGCGCTTTCGGAGAGGTCTTAGAAGTGAGCGAATCCGGCTTCATCATTAAAGGACCGGGAGAAATGGAAAAAACGATTTTGACCAATGAAAAAACAATAATTGAAAAGGGCCGGGAAAAAATAAGCGAGGTAAGGGCGGGGGACTGGGTGACAATAATCGGTTCTCCCAACGACCAGGGCCAGATTGAAGCCAAGCTTATCCGGGTTTTCAACCAGCCGCCAGCCAATAATTCTTTAATGAAGCAAAAAAATGTTCTCTGAATTATTTCAAAAAATTCGCAGCCACAAAAAAACAACGGCTCTGATTTTATTACTGCTTTTGGCCGGCGGTTATTTCGCTTACCGCAATTTAAGCGGCGACAAAGAAACGATTAAATATCTTACGGCAGCGGTAAAAAAGGACACTTTAATTGTTTCGGTTTCCGCTTCCGGCCAGGCAGTTGTTTTTGACCAGATTGAACTTAAGCCCAAAGTGAGCGGAGAAGTGGCTTCTGTTTTGGTTAAAAAAGGAGAAGAAATTAAAAAGGGCCAGTTGATTGCAACCCTGGACCAGAGCGAATATCAGAAAGCGATAAACGACGCCGAGACCTCGCTGGAAACAGCCAATCTTGACCTGGAAGAACTGCTGAAGCCGGTTGACGAATTAACTCTTTTGCAGTCCGAAAATTCTTTGGTCCAGGCAAAAGAGTCAAAAGAAAAAGCCGAGGAGAATCTTCAAAAATCTTACGAGGACGGGTTTAACGAACTGGTAAGCGTTTTTTTTGATTTGCCGGGCCTGATGAGCGATTTGAGAGACGTTCTTCAGAGCAACGATTTAAGCGATTATCAGGACAACGCCGCGGCTTACGCGGATATGGCCAGGGCTTTTGACGAAAAAGTTGACCAGTATAAAGATACGGCAATAAACAGTTATCAGCTCGCCCGGCTGGCTTACGACCAAAATTTTGAGGATTATAAAACGGCCAGCCGTTATTCTGACAGCGAAGTGATTGAAAATCTTCTGGAACAAACCTATGAAACGAGCAAAAAAATCGCCGAGGCGATTAAAAACACCGACAATCTTATTTCTTTTGTAAAAGACGGCTTGATTCAGCGGAAATTGAGAACGCCGGCCATTATTTCCACCCATCAAAGCACGGTTAAAAACGGCAACAGCAAGATAAACAGTATTATTTCCGGGCTTTTGTCGGCAAAAACAACCATAAAAAACAATCAGGATTCAATTATCAGCTCCGGGAGAACGATTGAGGAAAAAGAACTTTCTCTGGAAAAATTAAAAGCCGGGGCCGACGAACTCCAAATCAGAGCCAAGAAAATCACCATTCAGCAAAAAGAGGACGCCTTGGCCGAAGCAAAGGAAAACTTGGCCGACTGCTACATTTATTCCTCTCTTGACGGCATTATTGCCGAGCTGAACCTGAAAAAAGGGGACTCGGTTTCTTCGGGAACCGCTCTGGCGACTATTATTACCGAGGAGAAAATAGCCGAAATTTCCTTAAACGAAGTTGACGCGGCCAAAGTAAGGGTCGGCCAGAGAGCCAGTTTTACTTTTGACGCTTTAGCCGAGACAACTCTTTCCGGCGAAGTGGTAGAAGTGGATACAACCGGAACCGTAAGCCAGGGAGTGGTAAGCTACGGAGTTAAATTATCCTTTGACACCGGGGCCGGGGCAATTAAGCCGGGAATGAGCTTAAACGCCGAGATTATTGTTGAGGCCAAGCCGGATGTTCTCTTGGTGCCGAACAGCGCCTTGAAGTCGGAAGGAAATTCTTATTTTGTCCAGCTTGCCTCTTCGCAAACCGGGACTCCGGGAAAAACACAAGCCGTGGAAATCGGCATTTCCAGCGATCTTTATACCGAAGTCATAAACGGGCTTAAAGAAGGCGACGTTGTTATAAGTTCAACGATTACCGGCAGCAGTAAGACAACCAACCAAAGCGTAGGAGGTCAGGGCTTTCAAATTATGGGCGGAGGAATGAGATAATTATGCTTGAAGTCAAAAACATCAGCAAGGTTTATCGCTCGGCCGTTGAAACAAAAGTGCTTAAGAATGCTTCTTTTTTTGTTGACCGGGCTGAATTTCTGGCTATTGTCGGACCCTCCGGTTCCGGCAAATCAACTTTGATGCACATTCTGGGTTGTTTGGACCGGCCGAGCGGCGGCCAATATTTTTTTAAGGGCAAAGATGTTTCCCGCCTTTCCGAAGACGAACTGGCCGAGATTCGCAAAAAAGAAATCGGTTTTGTCTTCCAGTCCTTTAATCTTTTAGCCAGAGCAACGGTTTTGCGAAACGTGGAATTACCCTTGATTTACGCCGACGTTCCCAAGAGTAAACGGACAGAAATCGCTAAAAATTCTTTGTTGAGCGCCGGCTTGAGCGAAAAACATTTTAGCCATCTTTCCAATCAACTTTCCGGAGGCGAAATGCAAAGAGTTGCCATTGCTCGGGCTTTGGTTAATAACCCGACTTTGATTTTAGCCGACGAACCGACCGGCAATCTGGACACCAAAACCGGCGAAGTGGTCTTGGAAACCCTTCAGAATTTAAACCAGCAGGGCAAAACGATTATTTTGATTACTCACGAGGATTTTATCGCCCAAAAAGCCAGGCGGATAATTTCACTCAAAGACGGAGAAATCGTAAAAGACGTTAAAAAATAATGCTTATCAGCGATTTATTAGAAGAAACCTATTTTGCCGTTTCAGCCAATAAAGTAAGGTCCGGCCTTACTATTTTGGGCATTGTTATCGGCATCGGTTCGGTAATCGCGATGATTTCGGTCGGTCAGGGAGCAACCGGAACCATTGAAGCTAACATTGAATCAATGGGCTCCAACTTAATTACGGTTTCGCCCGGTTCTCAAAGAAGTTTTTCCCAGGTTCGAACCGAAAGAGGCAGCGCCCAAACCCTGACCATTGAAGACGGTCAGGCAATTGCTGAAGAGATTTCTTACGTCCGGGCCGTGGCGCCGGAGCTTTCCGGCCGCTACCAGGTCGTTGCCAAAGGCAACAATACCAACACCCAGGTTGTCGGAACGACCGGAGCTTACCCGGAGGTCAGAAATCTGGAAATTGAGCAGGGTTCTTTTGTTTCCGAACAGAACGTTGATTCTATCTCCAAGGTAGCGGTTTTGGGGCCGACGGTCCGCGACGACCTTTTCGGCGAAGGAACGAATCCGATAGGAGAAACAATCAGGATTAACGGAATAATTTTTAAGGTAATCGGTGTTACCCTGTCTAAGGGCGGGAGCGGATTCGGCAGCCAGGACGATAGAATTTTTATTCCGATTACAACGGCCCAGAGATTTTTAGCCGGCGCCGATTACGTTTCCGCGATTAACGTTCAGGCCGAAAGCGCTCAAGCGATGACCAGCGTCCAGAACGAAATCAGCAGTCTGCTTTTGATCCGGCACAACGTCGCTGACCCGGAAGCGGCCGACTTTACCATTATGAACCAGGAGGATATTCTCGGAGCGGCTTCTTCCATAACTCAGACAATGACCATTTTGCTGGCCGCCATTGCCGGAATTTCTCTTTTGGTCGGCGGCATTGGCATTATGAATATGATGTTTACCACGGTTACCGAGCGAACCCGGGAAATCGGCCTGCGCAAGGCGATCGGCGCCAAAAGAGGGGATATCGTTTCGCAGTTTTTGGCCGAGGCGATAATGCTTACTTTTCTGGGCGGATTCTTGGGAATAGTTTTGGGAAGCGTTTTGGCTTACGGAATAACTTTTTTTGGCAGTATTACTACTAAAATTTCTTTATTTTCAGTTATTTTGGCATTCGGCGTATCCGCTTTCATCGGAATTACCTTTGGCTTCTGGCCGGCCCGCAAAGCAGCCAAACTTAATCCCATTGAAGCGCTGCGCTATGAATAAAATATGAAAAAAATAATTTTAGCCGTTGTGATAACGGCCTTAGTAGCAGGCGGAAGCGCCTTTTATTTCGGAATGAAGTATGGAGAGAAAAATTCCGGAGCAAAAGCTCCTGCTTTTAGCGCCGGTTCTGATTTCCGGAACAGGGGAGAGGGAACGGCAGTCGGCCCCGGCCTCGGGTTTTTAAGCGGCGAAGTTTTGGCCAAAGACGAAAAGACTTTAACTATTAAGACAGCGGACGGCGGTTCAAAAATCGTTTTTTTCTCCGACTCAACCCGGTTCTTAAAAACCAGCGAGGCAACGATAGACGAGATTGAAATCGGCGAACAGGTCGTGATAAACGGAAAGCAAAATTCCGACGCTAGCTACACCGCCCAGACAATTCAGCTCGGTTCACTTGACAAGGGTTTTGGAAAATGAAAAAATAAAGTAAGGAAAATTTAAAAATTATTTTTTTAAAAAATTTTAGCGGGCATCGGTCGAATGCTTATTAAAAATTAGAAACTACTTACTCAATTATTTAATTAAATTGAGCTTAGACAAATGCCTAAAAAGAAAAAGGCCAAAAAAAAGAAGAAGAAAAGATAATATCTTTTTTTAACCGGGCGTTCCGAAAAAAGAACGCCCGGTTTTTTTATTCACTTATTCACATTGACACTGGTTTTTGTTTTATGATATGATAATCTTATTGTTCTTTCTTAGTACAATTTTAGGTTTTTTTCACATTTTTTTTTAAGGAGATTATCATGGACGGAAAAAAAACAATCAGTATAGCCAACTCTATTTCTGTATACGATAAACTACGAAGGGAGGTGAGAAAAAACAGAAAAAATGCCATATTAAACCGCAAGAGTATGGCGGCAAATTTTATAGAAGAAGGAAATTATATGGCTGCAGTTGAAGTAAGGAAAGAGGCGGCGACAATGCTGAGAATAGCTCGAAAAGAGGGGCTTAAATTGTGAAAAAACCACATAAACAAAAGCAAAAGGACTGCTTTTTAGCAGCCCTTTTTTATTTCCGGACCTTCTTTGGTGTCTTTAATTTGGAAGCCGAGATTTTCTATTTTTTTTCTGATTTGGTCGGCTTTTCGCCATTTTTTTTCTTGACGATATTTTTCCCGTTGGGCAGCCAGATTTTTTATTTTAGCGGGAATTTTTTCTTCTTTTTTTGTTTTGAAAATAAAACCAAAGATTTCGTCAGCTTCTTTCAAAAATTCCAAAATTTCTTTTGAAGGAGCTAAGCTCCTTTTATTGGCTTTGCTGATTAGTTTGAAAATCGCGGCTAAGGCCTTGGGAGTATTGAAGTCATCTTCCAGCGCTTTTTCAAAGCCATTTTTGTAGTCGGTAGCTGGTAGTTTATGGTTGGTGGTTGGCGGTTTACCAATAAACTCGTCAATTCTTTTCAGTTGTTTTTGGACCTGTTTAATTTCTTTTTCCGAATAATCAATAGGGGAGCGGTAATGATTTTTCAGAACAAAAAGCCGCAGTTCCCGGGCCGAATGATTTTTCAGAAAATCTTTAATAGTAATAAAATTAGCCAGTGATTTTGACATTTTCCTGCCCTTGACAGTAAGGAAGCCGGTGTGAAGCCAGTATTTCGCCATCGGTTTTTTTCCGGAAAGCGCTTCCATCTGGGCGATTTCCGCTTCGTGATGAGGAAAAATTAAATCCCTGGCCCCGGCGTGAATGTCGTATTGAGGCCCGAAATATTTTTCCGTAATTGCCGTGTCTTCAATGTGCCAACCCGGCCTTCCTTCGCCAAAAGGCGCCTTCCATTTCGGTTCTCCTTTTCTGGAAAGTTTCCAGAGGCAAAAATCACCTTTGTTTCTTTTGCCTTTTGCTTGGTCAATTCGGGAAACAGCATCTTCGGCTTGAAGAGCCGTTCTGCCGGATAATTTACCGTAGTCCTTAAATTTGGAAATGTCGTAATAAATTCCGTCTTTTGTCTGATAGGCAAAATCTTTCTTTACTAATCTCTTGGTTTGGCTGATGATTTCTTTGATAGAGGAAGTTGCTTTTAGGTATTTGTTGACACTGGTGATGTTTAAGGATTTTAGGTCTTTGAGATATTCTTTTTCAAATTTTCGGGACAAATTCTTCCAAAAAATTTTCTCTTTTTTCGCCCGATTGATAATCTTATCGTCAATATCGGTAATGTTCTGCAAATAAAAAACTTTATAGCCCTTTTGGTTCAGATATTTGGCTAAGGCGTCAAAAGCAAGATAGGTTCGGGCGTGGCCGAGGTGGGAAAAATCGTAAACGGTCGGCCCGCAAACAAAAAGCTCCACCTTTTTATCCCTCCTCGGCTTAAAAATCTCTTTTCTCCGGGTCAAAGTATTATATAATTTAAGCATATTATCGTTTTTATTGGATTATTTAATTTTAGCAAAATTCAAAAAATAAAAGAAGCCGCTTGATTTGTTTTTACTCGTTTTCTATGCTAAACTTAAAAAATGCTAAATAGGATTTTTTCTTATATTTCCAGCAATATCGCCATTGATTTGGGTACGGCTAATTCTCTGGTTTACGTTCGGGGAAAAGGCATCGTCATCAACGAGCCTTCGGTAGTGGCTGTCAATCAGAAAACCGGTCAGGTTTTGGCAATCGGCCAGGAAGCCAAAAAAATGGTTGGCCGGACCCCGGCCCACATCGTGGCCACCAGACCTTTGGTCAAAGGGGTTGTTTCCGATTTTGAAGTGACCGAGCAGATGTTGAGATATTTTATTGAAAAAGTCCACAGCCGGAAATTTCTTATCGGGCCGAGGCCGAGGGTGATTGTCGGCATTCCTTACGGCGTTACCGAGGTAGAAAAGAAAGCGGTCAAGGACGCGGCCAAAAACGCCGGAGCCAGAGAGGTTTTTTTGATTGAGGAGCCGATGGCCGCGGCCATCGGCTCCCGATTGGACGTTCAGGAAGCGGGCGGAAATTTCATCGTTGATATTGGCGGCGGCACGACCGAAGTGGCGGTAATCTCTCTGGGCGGCATTGTTCTGGCAAAAAGCTTGAGAATTGCCGGCGACAAACTCAACGAAGACATAATTGATTTTGCTCAGGAGGAATACAAGCTTTTAATCGGGGAGCGGGGCGCGGAAGCGATTAAAATCGGCATTGGCTCCGCTTACCCGTTTTCTAACGGCGCCAAAGAAAAAAGAGAGCTTCCTTTGAGGGGCAGGAATTTGATTACCGGTTTGCCGGAAGAAATTCTGGTAAGCGACCAGGATATCAGGAAGGCAATGGAAAAATCGGTCAAACAAATTGTCTCGGCGGTTAAAACAACGATTGAGGAGACGCCGCCCGAACTCTTGGCCGACATTATGGCAAAAGGGATTTATTTGGCCGGCGGCGGAAGCTTGCTTCGGGGCCTGGACCTTTTAATCCAGGAGGAAGTGAAAATTCCGGTAAAAATCATTGAGGATCCGATGACGGCCATGGTCAGGGGGGCGGGCATTGTTCTGGAAAATCTGGACCGTTTGAGCGAAACCCTGGCCGGGACCGAAGAGTTGGAGCCGCCGAAATAAAATCAATAAATTCAATGGTAAAAATAACCAAGCAACAAGTGGAACGGATAGCCAAACTGGCCGGGCTTGAGCTGAAAAAAAAGGAGGTTGAGAAGTTTGGCAAAGAACTTTCGGAAATTTTAGATTATTTTAATTTATTAAAAAATATCAATGTTTCCGGGCTTAAACCGACTTTTCAGCCGGCTGAAAGTTTTTTCAGCGAAGAGATTAATATAATGAGAGAAGACGAGGTAAAAAGTCAGGACGAAGAAAAAGTCGCTAAAATGATTGAAGCGGCGCCGGCGAAACAAGGAAGACATATTAAAGTAAGCCCCATTAGAAAGGTCGAGACTTTCTAACGGGGTAAACGATATTTTAATGGAACTTTGCGAATTGACTATCAGCCAGGCCCGTCAGGGCTTGGAGAAAAAAGAATTCTCGTCTTTGGAATTGACCGGAAGTTTTTTGGCCAAAATAAAAAGCAAGGATAAAAAAATTTCCGCTTTTTTAACTTTGACCGAGGATTTGGCTTTATCCCAAGCAAAAGAGATTGACCGTTTAATTTCCAAGGGCGGGAAAATTCCGGTTTTGGCCGGTATTCCCTTAGCCGTGAAAGATAATATTTTAATTGAAGGGATTAAAACAACCTGCGCTTCCGGGATTCTGAAAAATTATATAGCGCCTTATGACGCCAGCGTTATAAAAAAACTCAAAGGAGCGGGAGCGATAATTTTAGGCAAAACCAATCTTGACGAGTTTGCCATGGGTTCTTCAACCGAGTATTCGGCTTTTTTCCCGACTAAAAATCCTTGGGATTTGGAGCGGGTGCCGGGCGGAAGTTCCGGCGGCTCGGCTGCGGCCGTTGCCGCCGATATGTGCTGCTATGCGCTCGGCTCCGACACCGGCGGCTCAGTAAGACAGCCGGCTTCTTTCTGCGGCCTAGTCGGTTTAAAACCCACTTACGGCGCGGTTTCCCGCTGCGGCTTAATCGCCTTCGCTTCTTCCCTTGACCAGATCGGCTGTTTGACCAAAACCGCGGCAGACGCCCAGATCGTCTTTGAAGCGATTAAAGGAAAAGACCCCATGGATTCAACTTCGGTTGAGATATCAGAGACCCGGGTCTCTGTAAAAGCTTCGGAGTTGAAAATCGGGTTGCCCAAAGAATACTTTGTTAAGGGGTTGGAGCCCGGGGTTGAGAAAGTCGTTAGAAAAGCGATAAAAAGATTAGAAGAAGCCGGCGCCAAAATTGAAGAAATAACTTTACCAAACACAAGATATCTTATTCCTGTTTATTATCTGATTTGCACTTCCGAGGCCTCGGCAAATCTGGCCCGCTACGACGGAGTAAGATACGGTTTGGCAAAAGTTTTCGGTCCGGAAGTAAAAAGAAGAATTATGCTCGGCGTTTTCGCTCTTTCGGCCGGCTATTACGACGCTTATTATCTGAAAGCCCAGAAAGTAAGAACTTTAATTATAGAGGATTTTAAGAGGGCTTTTGAAAAAGTTGAGGCGATTTTAACGCCGACCGCGCCTTCCCCGGCTTTCAAGCTGGGCGAAAAAAAATCAGACCCTTTGGAAATGTATCTTAACGACATTTTCACTGTTTCGGCGAATTTGGCCGGTCTGCCGGCTGTCTCGGCTCCGGCCGGATTTAGCGGGAAATTGCCGGTCGGCGTCCAGCTCATCGGCCGGCCTTTTGAGGAAAACAAAATTTTGGAAATCGCTAAAATTTTTCAAAAAAATGGATAAATTATTTTCTTTTATTTTATCTTTTCCTTCCAGCGGAGCAATTATTTATCTGAAAGCCGCTTTTCTGGCTCTTTCTTTGCTTTTTCTGGCCGGCATTTTAATCCTGCTTTCCAAAAGCAGCTGGATGAAGTTCCGTTATCTGGAAAGCTGGACCGAATTTTTCGCTTACCGGCCTTTCGGCGAGAAAAAGACCTTTAAGCAGTGGCTGAAAATCCTGAAACGGCTGGACAGCGGCGTTGAAGCCGATTACAAACTTTCAATAATTGAAGCTGACGGCTTGCTGGCCGACACTTTGAAAAAAATGGGCTACAGCGGCCAGACCTTGGGCGAGATATTGAAACAGCTGGACTCTTCGGTTCTGCCCGACCTGGAGAAAGTTCTGGCAGTTCATAAAATCCGCAACAACATTGTTCACGACCCGGATTACCGATTGACTCCGGAGGCCGCCAAAAACGCTTTATCTGTCTACGAAGAAACCTTCCGTCTCCTGGAAATGTTTTAACTTTAATCATTTTAAAATCCGTTAAAACCCGACGTTAAGCCGCGACAACGTCGGGTTTTTATTTCTTTGTTCTCGCTTGATTTTCTTTTTTTATTTTTCTATAATACATTTATAACTTAATCGTTGATTCATCGCGGGGTGGAGAAGTAGTCCCGTCCCGCCCGTAGGGCGAGGACGAGGATCCTCGTTCCGCCCTTAGGGGCGGAACGGGATATCTTGCGACATCTATGTATAGTGTTTATATCTTGAAAAGCAAAAAGAATGGGCGATATTATATAGGACAAACAGATAATTTAGTAAAAAGATTTAATGAGCATAATCTTGGTAAAAGTAAATCAACTAAATCTTATCGACCCTGGGAAATAATACATAAAGAAGATTTTTTCAGCCGTAGGGAGGCAATCAAAAGAGAGAGAAAATTAAAAAACTACAAAAAAAGAATACGACTCGAAAAATTATTTAAATAAAATATATCGCGGGGTGGAGAAGTAGTATTCCGCTTACAGCGGAACCTATAACTTTTTTATGGATTATTATGTTTATGTGATTTACAGCGAGCATTTTGATAAGTACTATATCGGACAGACCAATAATCCGAAATTCAGGTTGAGTCAACACAATAGCGAAAAGGCAGGGTTTACCAAAAGATATCAGCCCTGGAGTATAATTTATGCTGAAAATTTCAAAACCAGATCAGAAGCTGTAAAATCAGAAAAATATCTAAAATCGTTAAAAAACAAAGAAAGATTAAAACAATATATCGCGGGGTGGAGAAGTAGTATCTTGCGAGGCCCATAACCTCGAGACGCGGGTGCAATTCCCGCCCCCGCAAC
>CAYNAT010000002.1:0-3146 GCA_964395685.1 uncultured Candidatus Saccharibacteria bacterium
TACCAATTGAGTTATGGGGGCTCTATTTTACATTCCTTCTCCTTTCAGTTTTTCCAGCAGTTCTTTTTGTTTTTTGGTAAGTTTTTTGGGCGTTTTAATTGAAAGTTCCAGATACAAACTGCCTTTACCGAAACCGGAAAAATGAGGAGTACCCTTGTCGCTAATTCTTAAAATCCTGCCGGATTCGGAGCCGGCCGGCACTTTAATTGAAATCCGCTCGTTGTCCAAGCCGGTGATTTCAATCTGGTCGCCCAGCGCGGCCTGGGAAAAACTGATTGGGACCGAAGCGAACAAATCGTCGCCCTGGCGTTCAAAAACCGGATGGTTTTTTACCAAAATTCTTAGATATAAATCTCCGGCCTGGCCGCCTCTTCGGCCGGCCTCGCCTTTGCCCGAAACTCTTATCAGCTGGTTTGAATCCACGCCGGCCGGAATAAAAATTTCAATTTCTTCGGAAGCTTTAATTCTTCCCTCGCCCTTGCAGACATTACAGGGTTTTTCCGGTTTCTGGCCTTCGCCCCGACATTCCGGACAAATGCCCCAACGGGTAAAAGAGCCGAGAAAAGTTCTTTTGACGTGTTGAACCTCGCCTTTGCCGCCGCAGGCAAAACATTTATTCAAAGAAGTGCCCGGCTCCGCGCCGCTGCCCTTACAGCGCGAGCAAACCGTTTCCTTGTAAAGATTAACTTTTTTAGTGCTGTTTTTCAAGGTCTCTTCCAGAGAGAGTTCAAGGTCAATTCTGATGTCCTTTCCTTTTTTAAGGTCTCTTTTTCGGCTCCGGCTCGGGCCGAAACCGAAATCAAAAAAATCCTCAAAAATATCGCTGAAATCCTGGCCGCCAAAATCAAAACCCGCCTCTCCCTGAAAAGGGTTGCCCCGGGCCCATTCCGGCCCGGCTGCGCCGCCCTCAAAAACCCGGCCGAATTGGTCGTACTGGGCCTTTTTTTCTTTATTGGACAGAATCTGATAGGCCTCGTTTATTTCCTTGAATTTTTTCGCGTCTCCGCCTTTGTGAGGGTGATATTTATGGGCCAGCTGGTGAAAAGCCCTTTTGATTTCCTCGGCCGAGGCGCTTCGGGAAACACCGAGTATTTTATAGTAATCTTTTGACATAAATAGTTTTTAGTTTATAGTTGGTAGTTTTAGTTGATTGGTCGTTGGTTAAACTAGAAACTATTAAACTAAAACTTAAAACTAAAAACTTTTAACTATTATTTTTCTTTTTTTCCGTTTTCTTCTCCATTCTTATCTTTCGCATCTTTATACATCTGGGCGCCGGCTTTCTGCATCGCCTGGGAAAGTTCGTTGGTTTTACTCCTAATTTCTTCCGCGTCATCGCCATCTTTGACTTTTTTCAGGGCCTCAACTTTTTCTTCAACTTCTTTTTTCATCCCGCTTATAGCGGGATTCTCTCCGCTTTCCCGGGCTGTTTTCTCCCAGGTATAAATCAGATTGTCAGCCAGATTTTTGACCTCAATCAGTTCTTTTTTCTTCTGGTCTTCCTGGCTGTGGGCTTCGGCTTCTTTTTTCATTTTTTCAATTTCCCCTTCCGACATTCCGACCGAACCCTCAATTTTGATTGACTGGCTTTTTCCGCTTGCCTTGTCTTTGGCTGAAACGTTCAAAATTCCGTTGGCGTCAATGTCAAAAAGAACTTCAACCTGGGGAACGCCCCGCGGCGCCGGCGGAATACCGTCCAGAATAAATCGACCTAAAGTTTTATTGTCGTTCGCCATTGGCCGCTCGCCCTGCAAAACCTTAACCTCCACCGAGGTTTGGTTGTCAGCCGCGGTGGAAAAAACCTGCTTTTTTTCAGTCGGATAAGTGGTGTTTTTGGGAATCAAAACCGTGTTCACGCCGCCCAGAGTTTCAATTCCCAAAGAAAGGGGCGTGGCGTCAAGTAAAAGCACTTCTTTGGCTTCGCCGCCGATAATCGCTCCCTGAATTGCCGCTCCGACGGCCACCACTTCGTCCGGGTTGATTGAACGGTTGGCTTCTTTGCCGAAGATTTTTTTAACCGCTTCCTGAATGGCCGGCATTCTGGTTTGGCCGCCGACCATAACAATCTCCTCAATATCTTTGGCCGTAAAATTGGCTTCTTTCAGGGTTTTTTTGACCAGTTCTATTGACCTGTCAATATAATCTTTGACCAGATTTTCCAGCTGGGCCCGGGAAATTTTCAGATAAAGATGTTTCGGACCCGAAGCGTCGGAAGTGACAAAAGGCAGATTGATTTCCGTTTCCAAAGTGGTGGAAAGTTCAATTTTGGCTTTTTCGGCCGCTTCTTTTATTCTCTGCAGGGCCAGCTGGTCTTTTGACAAATCAAGGCCCTGGTCTTTTTTAAACTCCTTAATCACCCAGTCCATTATTTTTTGGTCAAAATCGTCTCCGCCCAGATGAGTATCGCCGCCCACCCCTTTTACTTCCACTGTGTCCGGGTCTTTTTGGATATCCAGAACGGAAATGTCAAAAGTACCGCCGCCGAAATCGTAAACCAAAACCTGCTCGCCCTTTTTCTTGGTTAAGCCGTAAGCCAGAGCGGCCGCGGTCGGTTCGTTCAAAATCATCCTTACATTCAAGCCGGCGATTTCGCCGGCCACTTTGGTTGCCTTTCTTTGGGAATCGTCAAAATAAGCCGGGCAGGTAATAATCGCTTCCGTGATTTTTTCGCCTAATTTTTCCTCGGCGTCCTGCTTTAATTTCTGTAAAATCATTGCTGAAATTTCGGCCGGCTTGCGCCATTTATCAGCCATTTTTAATTCAACACCTCCGTCAGCCGCCTCTCTTATTTCGTAAGGCAGAAATTCTCTGTCTTTCTGAACTTCCGGGTCGGAAAAGCGCCGGCCGATTAAGCGTTTGGTGGAAAAAATGGTGTTCTGGGGATTGGTAATTTGCTGCCTTTTGGCTGTCACGCCGACCAATCTTTCCCCGGTTTTGGTCAAAGCAACGACCGAAGGCGTGGTTCGGCCGCCTTCTTTATTTTCCACGATTTTCGGCTCGCCGCTCTCCATTATGGCCATAGCCGAAAAAGTGGTGCCTAAATCAATGCCTAAAATTTTCGCCATAAATTTTTATAATTATAATTTATTATTTTGAAACCTTCACCCACGCACTAAAGCAAGCTTAGTGCGGGGTTTCGGTTTCAC
>CAYNAT010000002.1:3246-17797 GCA_964395685.1 uncultured Candidatus Saccharibacteria bacterium
TTTGAAACCTTCACCCACGCACTAAAGCAAGCTTAGTGCGGGGTTTCGGTTTCACTTTGAAACCTTCACTTTCGTCGGTCTTAAAACCCGGCCGTGCAAAGTATAACCTTTTCTGATTTCTTCAACCACTCTCTCTTCTTTTATTTCTCTTTTTTCAGCCGGGCCGCATTCTACTGCTTCCTGAAAATTCGGGTCAAATTTTTCACCTAAAATTTTAATTTCTTTGACTCCTTCTTTTTCCAGAAAATCCAAAATTTGGGTTTTGAGCAGAAGAAAACCTTTGAACCAGTCGTTTTCCTTCCATTCCCGAGGTATTTTTTTCTCGGCAATTTCCATATTATCAAGAATTTCCAAAATCTTCAAGAGCAGTTCTTGGTTGGCAAACTTCATAAATTCTCCCATTCTTTTTATTTCCTCTTTTTTGTAATTCAAAAAATCGGCTCTTTCCCGCTTCCAGCTGTTCAGATATTCCTCCTTGATTTTTTGACATTCTTCCAATTGTCTTTTCAGTTCTTCTTCGTTTTCTTTTTTATTTTTTTCCTCTTTTTTTATTTCCGATTTTTCCATATTATTTTTATATTAACCGATTAAAAATTTCTCGTCAACCCCGAAAAACCGGCCCTTGCTCTTGACAAATTAGTAAGGATTTGTTATAATACAATCATTGAAAGTGGGAACCCCCTCCACCTTCAATAATACACTTCAACAGCCCATCCAAATTGCACATCCAAAACGCACCGCGGCAGGAATTCCCAAGTTCTTGTCGCAAGGGCCTTTAAGCGGAAAGCTTGCAGGCCTTTTTTTCTTAAAAAATCTTGAAAAAACGAGAATAAATTATTATGATGGAATTATGAAGAAAAAAATCATCACTATAATTTTAATCGTCTGCGGAATTATCATAGTGGTAATTTTTTCTAAAATCGTGGAAATAATTTCCGGTTTGTTTTTCAACTGGATTTTTTGACCCCGTTAAATTTGCTCTGCAATTATTTAACGGGGTAAATATACACTTTATCAAAGCGCAAATCAATGTATTCCAAATTTCCTCTTTGTTCCGGAGGAATTTTTTCTTTTAAGATAATGCCGAACTCTTCCAATTGCCAATCCAAATTCTCCTCGGGATTAAAATAAATTTCCCAACTTTCTTTTGTCTTGGCGATGAATTTTCTCTCCGAGGCGATTGAAATTTCTTGAATGGGAATTGTAATTTCCGAGTTGATTTCCAAGAGCTGCTCCAGTTGTTCCCGGTTTACTTCTTCGCCTCTGATAATCAACATTTCCAAAGGCATTTCCGAAACTTTTTCAAAAGCCACGGCCTGATTGTCAATGTAAAAACATTCGCTGTTTTCGCTATTACATAAAACCGCGACCGGTTTTCTCTCTTCAATCTGAACCGAAAGAATATCCGGCAGTTTTCTTTTGAAATTTATGCTTCCGATAAGAGGGTATTTCTCCAAAATAAAAGAGCCGAGCTCTTTTGAATTAATCAAAAAGATATTGCTGGCCCATTTTGCCCTTTCCGAAATAATTTTCCCGATTTCGGCAGCGGCTATTTTCTGAGCGCCGTCAATCCTGATTTCTTTTACTGAAAAAACTTTGGAAAAGAAAAAAAGATAAACAAAGTTCCCCGAAATCAATAAAACCAAAAAAACCGACCAAAAAACCCTGCTTCTTAACAAAGATTTCCTCTTCCTGGTTTTATACGACTTTTTGTATCGCTTTCTTGACATATTTTCTACAAACCTCTTTTGGTTTTTCTTAGTTTTTCAAAAACATAAGTAAGCCAGTATTTCCAGGAAAGCGGTAAATCCTGGGTTTTAAGATATTCTTTTTTATAACCGCCGAAGCCCATTTTAAATAAAGTTAGGCCGTACCAAGGATGTTTTTTTAATTCAGCGGGCGCTATTCCCCAGAAATTATATTTCTTACAGCCGCGCTTTTTGGCTTCTTTTATCGCTTCCCATTGGAGCAAGTAAGAAACCGGAACTTTATTGCTGTTGTATTTTGACAAAGAAGCGCCGTGATGATAAAAACCAATCCCCTGCCAATAAATTATTATGGCTGAAGAAATAATTTCGCCTTGATATTTTCCCAATAAAATCAAAATCTGATTATCTGGCGAGAAAGAAGAAAACTGGTTTTTGAGATAATCCAAAGAAAAAGGAACGAATTTATGTCTTTTAGCGGTTTCGGAATAAATCTCCTGAAATTTTTCCAAATCCTCAACCTTTTTGCTTTTAACGAGCTCAATCTCCGGATTTTTTTGGGCCTGCCTTATCAAATAACGGGTGGTTTTCCGCATTCCGGACAGGATTTCTTCTTCCGATAACTTGATATCCAGCTCCCAGGTTAATTCCGGATGAATATGTATCGGCGCTTTTCTGAAGCCCAAGCCTCTAAAAACTTTAATATTTTCCTCGTCTTTTAGACAAATTGACGCAATTCGTATAAAGCTCGCTTTTTCCTTTTTGGCAATATTTTTGAGCTTTATTAATAAGATGTTTAGAGTTTGTCTCCCTTCGGGAGACCTCCCGCAGGGAGGGGATTTGGGATTTATAATATTTGGGCCGTGGGGGACAAACAAAAAAGTTCCCCGTCTCGCTTTTACTTTAACAACCAAAGCAACCCCCGCTAATTCTCCCCCGTCATATATCCCCAGCCGCCAAATTTTATTTCCCTCTTTCTTTTGAAATTCTCCCCAATTCCAGGAATCCAAAAACGTCTTCTCCTGACATCCTAAAAGAAACCTCTCCCAAACTTCTTTATTGTTTATTTCTTTTATTTCCATAGTTAGCGGAGGTCTGGCCTCTGCTGTTATTCTAATAATAAATTAAAGTTATTAAATTCATCTTTTACCTTTCCTTTATATTTCAACCAATTATCCATAAAATCTCTACAAGATTCTATTCCTCCCATCATATCAAGAAGAAAATCTCTTTTAGTGAGAGATGGGAAGTTTTTTCCTCCAATATAATCAGGATAACTTGACCATTTGTAATTTTCAAGAAACTTTATTACTTTTTCCGGATTTTCAATCCCTTTCTCCTTCCACCCCGGCTCTATTAAGGATATACCATTAGTATGAATATAAGCAAAGACAATTTTTAATTGTTCGTCTGTTTTAATATGCACCGCCCCAAACCTTCCCTGAAAAAGATGACCTTTTCTATTATATTTTTTGTTAAAATAAGCAGCATAACCAGTGCCAATTTTTTGCATAAATCTGGTGATGCCGTTATCTTTAACTTGCTTCACTAATAAATGGATATGGTTTGGCATAAAATAAAAAGCCCATATTCCAACCAATAAATCCCGAGCATCAGCGGAGGTCTGACCTCCGCTGGCTTTAATTTTTTGGCGGCGTTCCCTTTGTTTTCTAATTTCTATTGGAATAGTAGTATTGAACTCATATAAAGAAAAAATTCCGCGATAATAATCGTTTTCATCTTTAAAAATCAAGGAATCTCCCACGCCTCTAAGAATAATATGATAAATCTCATTATTTACCAATGGTGGTCTTTTCAACGACATAATTAAGAATGGAAGAGAACAGTTCTCATCCATTCTTTATTTTAATTTTAATACCGAATACAATCTTTTAATAAATAAACCTGTATTGCCCCATACAAAAGGAAGCCAAAAAGGAATTCCTATTATGTCCGGAGAGCTATAAGCCCAAACCCCAAATAATATTGCAATAGCCTCTAATAGTGCCCCCCCCCGTAAAAACGATAAGAAATAGATAAAATTCTTTTTTTTCTTTTTCAATAATCATCATAAGAACGGTTAAAATAAATAATGTTAATACAAGAATAAATGATTTATCCCATAAAAAACAAACGCTAATTAAAATTAACCAGCTCAAAATATATGTCCATAAAAATCTCTTTAGCGTTTTCTCCATAGCTTTAAGAATTTAATTATTTTTTCGACCTGGGTTTTTGAAATATTTATATGGGTGGGTAAATTTAAAGTTTGCTTGGCTAGTTTTTCGGCGGTGGGGCAGTTGCCGGTTTTATATTTTAATTTTTCTAAATTTGTGTCCGGGGGAGCAATCGGGCTGGTATACCAATCCCCTATCAAGATATTTTCTTTGTGCCAGGCATCATAAATTATCTGATGGGCCCGGGAATGTTTTAAGGTAAATCGCAAAAAGATATTTTTTCTTTCCGAAAATTGGGCTGGCAATTCAAAATCGCTATCTTTCAGTTCGCGATAATAGAAATCAGCGATTTCCTGACGATGTTTATTAAATTTTTCCAGTTTTTTAAACTGGTTTAAGGCCAATAGAGCCAAAGCGTTGGGCATTCTTTTGGGAAAATAATCCGGTTTTCTGCCCCTTTTTTCTTTCCAATGAACCGCTTTTGATAAAACATGAAACCACTGCGACAAGACCAAAAACACTTTTCCCAAGTCCAAAAAATTATAAATCGGCAAAATTATAAAATTCAATAAAATCGGGTGCAATAGCTGCTGAAAAATCCAAAAACGACTCGGATAGCCCCAGTCACCCTGAACTTGCCGAAGGATCCCGGCAAATTTCTCATCGTTGGTAACCGCCATTCCGCCGTAGACCGAAGAAATTACTTTGTCCCGGGAAAAACTGAAGAAAGCCGCTTTGCCAAAGGTGCCAACTTTTTGGTCCCTATATTCCGCTCCCAAAGAATGGGCGCAGTCCTCAATTAAAATTAGATTATTCTTTTGGCAGATTTCCGAAATCTTGTCCATATCAGCCGCTAAACCAAAAGTATGCTGGACCATCACTACTTTACTTTTGGCAGTGATTTTCTTTTTAAGGTCTTCAGGGTCAATATTAAAATCATCTTCTTGGCAATCAACATAAACCGGTTTAAGAGAGGCTTGCCCGCCGAATCCCGCCGCAGGCGGGAGAAGGCGGGTCCATAAAACAGGATTTACAGCCGCGTTGCAGGTAAAGGCCTGAAGCAAAACCTCATCTTGTGAGCTTAGCTCCAAGGATTTTAAAATGGCCAATAGGGCGGTTCTGCCGCTGTTAAAGGAAAAAGCGTATTTAACGCCCAGATATTTCTTAAACTCGTTTTCCAGTTCTTGCCCGCCGAAGCCTTGGCGAAGGCGGGTCCATCTCCAGGGCTGAAAAACCAATTTCAAAGCCAGCCAAACATCGTCCCCTTCCGTATTCGGACTCAAAGATATAGAAATTGGCTTAAAGTTTGCCCCAAACCGAGTTTGCTCTGGTTTGGGGTATTGACAAAATTTATACATATGCTATAATGGAGGTAGCGGAAAATTTATTTATTTCATCTTAATAGAACCTTAATGGAAAGGATAGAAAAATGAGTGAGAAAAAAAATATTGCCGGCGGTAACTGGGGTGAAGTTATAGCGCTTGTATGTATGATAGCTTTATTGGCTGTTATATTTGTTATGTTTATGTTAACGAATAGGGACACCGGCGACGATTCTGGATCTGGAAGTATAATTCGTTATTTAGATGATCGGGTTGCGATGGTCGCAATCAGGATTGGAAACGAAGGCGCAGAAGCAGAAACTGAAGCCAATAAACTCCTTGAGGTATCAAAAAAAATAATTGAGCGAAAGGGTAATAAAATAATCGCTACGGTTCCGCTCAAACCAATCAAGGACATCACAGATAAAGGAGTTACGATCCGAGAATATGTGGTTATCTTCCAATTGACCGAACCCAATACTCCCTCCTAAGCCAGTTCTTTCGCACACAAGGCCCTCACGCCTTCCTCCGCACAACAGGGCCAACCTAAGCATCAGATTTCAGGATTCAAAAGAAATCTGATGCTTTTTTTATTTTGCCGCTTGACACTATTTCTGGTTCTGCTATTATTAAGTTATAACCCTCGGATACCGCACCGCCGTATCCATTCGGCGCTTAAGTATCCGGGTTTTATTTTACCTTAGGACTAGTCTTTTTATTTCGTCGTAATCAAGCACCTTACTTACCTTATATTTACCTTTCATTGTAAAATAACAAACATCGTGGACTTTTGATTTTTTGCCGACCCTTTCAAAAGATATTTCTGGAATTTCTGTAAAAAACTTGCTCCACATTTCTAAAAGCATACTTTTTAAAATTTTGTCTTGACCGAAATATTCCAAATCAATTATTATCTTTGTAATATTTTTTAAATTAGCATATTTTATTAACAATACAATGCTGGCAATAAAAGTTCTATAAACAAACACTCTTGGCTTACCTTCTCTTCTAAAATCTTCTTGCAATCTTCTTTTTATTTTTCTTTTTACTAATACAGTAAAACTAATGCTATTTGCTAAACCGATAATGGTATCTTTATCGGTTTTTTCTATTTTATTGGATTGATTAATTTTTATAATCATTTTCCGTTTGGGTCCGTTTGGGTATAAAATTGATTTTTCATTTTACCTTAATTTTTGAAAAAAAAGAAGTTATAGCTTTCCGTAGAGGACGGGCCTCTACGGATTTCGCTTGCCTTTAAAAAGGGGCTGGGGTAGAATGGGGTAATGAAGTTTACTCACCTGCATGTTCACTCGCATTATTCTCTTTTGGACGGTTTGTCAAAAATTGACGAGCTTTTGGATTACGTCAAAGAACTGGGAATGGACTCGGTTGCTTTGACCGACCACGGAGTGATGTACGGCGCGGTGGAATTTTACAAAAAAGCCAAAGAAAAAGGCGTCAAACCGATTATCGGCTGCGAAGTTTATACTGCTTTTGAAAGAATGGACCAGCGAAGGCCGAACGTAGACGATAAAAGATACCATTTGGTCTTATTGGTTAAAAACCAAGAAGGTTATAAAAATCTGGTCCAACTGGTTACCAAGGCCCATCTGGAAGGTTTTTATTACAAGCCGAGAGCGGACGAAGAACTCTTGGCCAAACATTCCGCAGGATTAGTCGCGCTTAGCGGTTGTATTGCCGGTAAAATTCCTCGCCTGCTCCAGTCAAAAAGAATTGAGGAAGCGGAAAAATTAGCCCTGAAATACCAGGAAATTTTCGGCCAAGAAAATTTTTATCTGGAACTTCAGCATCACCCTAATCTGCCGGAGCAGAAAACAACCAATGAGGGCTTAATCGCCATTTCCCAAAAATACGATATTCCTTTGGTGGCAACCAATGACGCTCATTATTTGAAGCCGGAGGACAAAGAAGCCCAGGATGTTTTAATGTTAATCAATACTAATTCCGACAAGAACGACTCGGAGCGTTTGACCATGGAAGCCGATGATTTTTCCCTGAAAAGCCCCCAAGAAATAATAGAAGATTTTAAGGATTTTCCCCAGGCGATTGAAAACACCCAAAAAATCAAGGAGCTTTGTAATTTTGAATTTGAATTGGGAAAAATCAAGCTCCCTTATTTTGAAGTGCCCAATGCTGAAACTCCGGATAAATATTTAGAGGAGCTTAGCTCCAAGGGATTAAATCTGCGGTTTGGAAATAATCCCGGTAAAGAAGTTTTAGATAGATTAAATTACGAGCTCTCGGTTATCAAACAAACCGGCTTTGCTTCTTATTTTTTAATTGTCCAGGATTTTGTCAACTGGGCTAAAAGCCAGCGAATTGTGGTCGGACCGGGTCGGGGCTCGGTCGGCGGCTCGCTGGTCGCTTATCTGCTTAACATCACCAACATTGATCCCTTGAAAAATAATCTTTTGTTTGAAAGATTTTTAAATCCGGAGCGGATTTCCATGCCGGATATTGACCTTGATTTTACCGACCGCAGAAGAGACGAAGTGATTGACTACGTCGCCCAAAAATACGGCCGGGACAAGGTGGCCCAGATTATCACTTTCGGCACGATGGCGGCCAAAGCGGTTGTAAGGGATGTTGGCCGGGCCCTGGGCTACGTATATAGTTATTGCGACCAGCTGGCTAAAATGATTCCTTTAGGCTTTACCCTGGAACAGACTCTTAAAGGCGTGGCGGAATTCCGGAATTTTTACCAAACCGACGAACAGGCAAAGCGATTGATTGACTTGGCCAGAAAACTGGAAGGCGTGGCCCGCCACGCTTCCACTCACGCTTGCGGCGTGGTCATTTCCAACACTCCTCTCTCGCGCTCCCTGCCCTTACAGCATCCGACCCAGGACGACGAAAACATCGTCACCCAGTACGAAATGCATTCAATTGAGGATATGGGCCTTTTAAAAATGGATTTTCTCGGCCTGAAAAACCTGACCATTATTGAAGACACCCTTTCCCGAATTTACGTTCTTAGAAACGGCTTAAAAATAGACATTGAGAAACTGCCTCCGGACGACCGGAAAACTTTTGAACTTTTACAAAAAGCCCAAACCACCTCCGTTTTCCAGCTGGAGTCGGACGGAATGAAAAGATATTTGAAGCAGCTGAAGCCGACCGAATTTGAAGACATCGTGGCAATGGTCGCGCTTTACCGGCCCGGACCGATGCAGTTTATTCCGGACTTCATTAGCCGAAAACAGAGCCGGCAAAAAATTGATTATTTACACCCGAAATTAAAACCGATCTTGGAAAAAACCCAAGGAATTTGTATTTTTCAGGAGCAGTTAATGCAAATTGCCCAGCAGTTGGCCGGCTTTACTTTAGCCGAAGCCGATATTTTAAGAAAGGCCATCGGCAAGAAAATAAAAAGTTTGCTTCAGGCCCAGGAAGAAAAATTTATTGCGGGAATGACCAAAAACGGAATTGAAAAAAGAACCGGCCAGGAAATCTGGCAATGGATTTTGCCTTTTGCCCAGTATGGATTCAACAAATCCCACAGCGCCGCCTACGCGACCATCGCCTATCAGACTGCTTATCTCAAGGCCAATTTTCCGATTGAATTTATGGCTTCGGTTCTTACTTCGGAAAAAACCGACGTTGAAAGAATTGCCCTTTTGATTGAAGAGTGTAAAAGAATGGGTATTGAGGTTCTGGCGCCCAACATCAATGAAAGTTTGAAAAACTTTACGGTCGTGCCCGGCCAGAATAAAATAAGATTCGGTCTTTTGGCGATTAAAAACGTGGGCGGAAACGTAATTGACGCCATTGTTAACGAGGTAAAAAACAATGGGCCGTTCCATAATATCGCTGATTTTATTCAAAGAGTAAGCTCCAAAGATTTAAATAAAAAATCCCTGGAAAGCTTGATAAAAGCCGGCGCTTTTGACCAGTTTAGCGAAAGAAATCAGCTGCTTCAAAATCTGGAAAGATTGCTGGAATGGTCAAGAGAGCAGAAAAGAAACCGGCTCAACGGCCAGAAAGGCCTTTTTGACGGCTCGACCAACTTCACTCATAAAATAAATCTGCTGCCGGCCAAAGCGGCAACCAATTTTGAAAAATTAAGCTGGGAAAAAGAACTTTTGGGTCTTTACGTAAGCTCCCATCCCTTGGAGGGATTTAAAAATATCTTTGAAAAAAAAGTTTTTTCTCTGGCTAAAATCAACGAAACCCTGATAAACCGGAAAATCCGGGTCGGCGGAATTATTTCCAGCATCAAGAAAATTATTACCCGGACCGGCAAACCGATGCTTTTCGTCAAACTGGAGGATTTGAGCGATAAAATTGAAGTTGTCGTTTTCCCGGGAATTATTGAGAGAAATCCGACCGTATTTCAGGAAAACAAAATTGTTTTTGTCTCGGGCCGGGTTGACAACCGCGACAACGTACCCAAACTGGTCGCCGACCAAGTGGAGGAAATAATTCCTCAATCGGCTTAAATCTCGCTGTTAAAAAAATCCGTAGAGGCCCGTCCTCTACGGATTTTTCATTTGCCAAGTTTGGGGAAATGGATATAATAGATATAATGGAATAAAAGAGGGTAATAAAGAAAATATGAAGGAGAAAATAGAAACAATTCGGCATTCGTTGGCTCATATTTTGGCTGCCGCGGTTCAGGAATTATATCCCGGAACCAAATTTGGCATTGGGCCCGCTATTGAAAACGGCTTCTACTATGATTTTGAATTCAAAAGGAGCTTAGCTCCTCGGGATTTGCCGAAAATAGAAAAGAAAATGCGGGAGTTGATTAAAAAGAATTTGAAATTCGTCAAAAAAAATATTTCCAAAGCCGAAGCCAAAAAAAAATTCCGGGACCAACCCTACAAATTAGAGATATCAGAGGAGTTATCAGAGACCCGGGTCTCTGATAGTTATCAGAGACCCGGGTCTCTGTCAATTTATCGGGTCGGAGATTTTGTTGATTTGTGCCGAGGGCCCCATATAAAATCAACCCTTCAATTACATTCAGGGCAAACCAAAGAAATAATTGAGGCCTTTAAGTTAACGAAAATCGCCGGCGCTTACTGGAAAGGCGAGGAAAAAAACCCGATGCTTACCAGAATTTACGGCCTTGCTTTCGAAACCGAAAAAGAGCTAAAAGATTATCTCAAGCTCCAGCTGGAAGCGGAAAAAAGAGACCACCGGCTTTTGGGTCAGAAACTGGAATTATTCATCTTTGACCAGGAAGTGGGCGCCGGCCTTCCTCTCTGGCTGCCCAAAGGCGCTGTTTTAAGAAAAATCATTGAGAACTATCTTTATGAGGAGCTTAGCTCCCAAGGGTATAATTGGCTCTGCACTCCCCATATCGGAAAATTGGCGCTTTGGAAAAAATCCGGACATTGGGATTTTTACAAAGAAAATCTTTACTCTCCGATTAAAATTGAGGGAGAAGAATACTTGTTAAAGCCGATGAACTGCCCCTTTCATCTCAAGGTTTATAATTCCAAAATCAGAAGCCATAAAGAACTGCCTTTGAAGTTTGCCGAACTGGGAACCGTCTACCGCTATGAAAAATCAGGCGTTCTCCACGGCTTGACCAGGGCCCGCGGCTTTACCCAGGACGACGCCCATATTATCTGTAAGCCGGGTCAGATAGCCGAAGAGGTTGAAAAACTGCTGAAATACGGCCTGAAAATTCTTAAAAAATTCGGTTTTAAGGATTATAACATCTATCTTTCCACCCGGCCGGAAAAATACGCCGGCTCGGAAAAGGACTGGCAAAAAGCGACCAGCACTTTAAAATACGCCCTTAAAAAACTGAAATTAAAATATCGGATTGACCCGGGCGGCGGCGTTTTTTACGGACCGAAAATTGACGTTAAAATCAAAGACGCCCTGGCAAGAGAATGGCAGTGCACCACCATTCAGTTTGATTTTAATCTGCCGGAAAGATTTAAAATGACTTATGTTAATGAAAAAGGCGAAAAACAAAAGCCCTTTATGATTCACCGGGCCCTGCTGGGCAGTATTGAAAGATTTATAGGCGTTCTTCTGGAGCATTATCAGGGCGCTTTGCCTTTCTGGCTTTCACCGGTTCAAATCTGGATTATCCCGGTCGGCAGCCGAAATAAAAAATACTCAAAGGAACTTAGTTCCTTCCTTAAAAAGGAACTAAGTTCCTTAAGAATAGAAATAAAAAACGAGAATGAAACCGTTTCCAAAAAAATCCGGGAGGCGGAAATTCAGAAAATTCCCTATGTTTTGGTTGTCGGCGATAAAGAAATGGAAGCGAAAGCAGTGCGGGTAAGAGAACGGCAAAGGGGTGACATCGGTATGATGAGTCTAAGTAATTTTATCAAAAATTTAAAAATCAAAAATCAAAATGGAAAATAAATTTTAAACTTTAAAATGTTATTTTGATTTTTTCATTTTACATTTTTAATTTATGTCACAATTATCCCAGCCAACCCAAAAACTTATCCAGCGCTACCAGGAATGGTACAAATCCCTTCAGCCGAAAGAGGGGGTGGCGACTATTCACGTTGACGAAGTTGCTTCAAAAGTGGCTGCTTTTTACGAAAAAATCCGAGGAATTATTGACTGGAAAGAAGAGCATTTATTAAAAAGAAGGGCGATTGAAAGGATTTTAAGAAGGCGGCTTTTTTCCCAATTAGATTTAACAAACGGAAAGCCTTTTCAGGGTCAAAATATTTCCGAACCCTTAGTTTTGGAGTTAATCCGGGGCGGTCATTTTCCCAATGACAAAATTGAAGAGTCAAAAGTCAGAGAAGTTCAAATCGCGATTGACAAGTACGTTTTTATTCTTAACAAGGCCTCTTCCGAAGAAAAAAAATCAAAAATTCAGATTTACGGCTGGCTTTCGGAAATCGCCGCCTGCCAGATAGAAGAGATTCTTTCTCCGGCCCCGAAAGAAAGAGCGTTGATAAACTATATGTATGAGCTGATGAAAGAAAGAATTAAATCAAATATTGAAGAGCAGGAAAAAAACAGCCAAACCTACATTGCCGTTCAGCGGGCTTTGTTTAAATTGGACACTCCGGTAATCAGTTATCATCTTTTGAAACACAAATATTCCGACTGGCCGGAGCAAAATATTTATTCAATCAAAGAAAAAATAGAAAATGATTTAAACCATCCTTTGGCTGACAAATTTTATCAGATTTGCGAAAAATACGACACTCCTTATCTGCTCTTGGGAGATGTTCTTTCTCAAAATCCGGAAGAAATAGAAACAAAAATTTCAAATCCCGAAACCCTGGAAAATTTAATCAGCGAAGCCTACAACAAACGGGTTAAAACCTTAAAATCCCGACTGGCCCGGGCCGCCTTTTACGCCACCCTATCTATTTTTATCACCAATATTGTTTCTCTTTGGTTAATTGAAATTCCTTTTAACAAATGGGTTACCGGTTACTTTTTTAATTTTTTTGCTATGGGAGTGGATATTTTTTTCCCAACCCTTTTGATGTTTTTTTTGGTGATAACCATTAAAACCCCGAAAAAAGAAAACCTGGCAAAGGCCCTGATGGAAGTAATGAAAATCGTCTACGAGAGCAAGAAAAAAGACATTTATGAAATAAAAGTTTTCCGGAAAAGAGGCCTAATCTTCGGAACAATCGTCAAGATTTTTTATCTTTTGGGTTTTCTCCTTATTCTGGCCTTAATAATTTTAGGACTTTACAAAATTAACTTTCCTCCCCTGTCTTATCTGATATTTATTGTTTTTCTTTCCCTGATTGCTTTTGCCGGCGCCAAAATCAGACAAAGGGCAAAAGAACTGCAACTGGTTGAAGAAAAAGAAACTATTTTTCATTTTCTTATTGATCCTTTTGCCGTTCCGGTTATCCAACTTGGCCGCTGGCTCACCAATAAATGGAAAAAATATAATGTTATCGCTGTTTTTTTCTCGGCTCTGATTGATATGCCTTTCACTATTTTTATTGAATTTCTGGAACAATGGCGTTTCTTTCTCAAAGAAAAAAAAGAAAAAATCCACTAAAATATTACATCATCACCTTCGGCTGTCACCCCAGTAGCAATCCCTCGCTATTGCTCGGGATGCTACGGGGCAGGGATGAATAAAATGGCTAAAAAATATTATCTAATTACATATGGATGCCAAATGAATAAATATGACTCTGAGCGGATTGCCGCGGGTTTGGAAAACAAAGGATATAAACCGGCTTCAAAAGTTAATGAGGCCGATTTGGTGGTGGTCAATATGTGTTCTGTTCGCCAGTCAGCCGTTGATCGGGTTTTCGGCCTGCCCCAAAAACTAAAAAAACTACAAACCAAAAACCATAAACTAAAAACTATCTTAACCGGCTGCATCCTGAAAAAAGACCGGAAAAAATTTTTCGGAAATTTTGATTACATTCTTAATGTCAAAAATCTCTCCAGTTGGCCAAAAATTCTCTCAAAAACTCTTTGGACCCGTGGACTAGTCCATAGTTCCATTGCTAAAAGTTATCTTAAAATTAAACCGAAACACTCAAATAAATTTTCGGCTCTGGTGCCGATAATGACCGGCTGCGATAATTTTTGCTCTTACTGCGTTGTGCCTTATACGCGGGGAAAAGAAATTTCCCGGCCGGCCCAAGAAATAATTTGCGAAGTTAAAAATCTGGCAAAAAAGGGGGTTAAAGAAATCTGGCTGCTTGGCCAGAACGTTAATCGCTATTGCTCAAAATCAAAAATCATCCCGCAAAATGCGGGACAAAAATCAAAATTGATTGATTTCCCAAAATTATTAAGAATAATTGATAAAATTCCCGGAAAATTTTGGTTAAGATTTACCAGTCCCCACCCGGCCGACTTTTCCGAGGAACTGATTGAAGCAATGGCGAAATGCCGAAAAATCACCCCCTATCTTAATCTGCCAGTTCAAACGGGCGACGACCGAATTTTAAGAAAAATGAACCGGTCATATACAATCGCTCAATATAAAAATCTGGTTAAAAAAATCAGAAAAAAAATTCCCGATATTTGCCTGTCCACCGATGTAATCGTCGGCTTCCCTGGAGAAACAAAAAAGCAGTTTAAAAACACAGTAAAGTTATTCAAAGAAATAAAATACGATATGGCTTATATTTCCCGATATTCTCCCCGAGCCGGCACCGCGGCGGCCAGAATGAAAGACGATGTTTCATCAGCGGAAAAAAAGCGACGGGAAAAAGTCCTTACCGAAGTTCTCAAAAAAACCGCCCTGGAGAACAATAAAAAATATTTCGCTAAAACTCTGAAGGTCTTGCCGACAGAATATAAAAAAGGATTTTTGAGCGGTAAATCATTTCATTATAAAACCGTAAAATTCCGCGGCTCTAAAAACCTAATCGGTAAATTTGCCAAAGTCAAAATCACC
>CAYNAT010000002.1:17897-20498 GCA_964395685.1 uncultured Candidatus Saccharibacteria bacterium
GTTATTTTGGGGCCGACGGCCTCGGGAAAGACGGACTTATCCATTAAACTGGCCCTTCGCTTGAACTCAGGGCAAGCTAAAAAAGAATTTGGCATAAATGGCGCTGAAATTGTATCAGCGGACTCAAGGCAGGTTTATAAAGGAATGGATATCGGCACCGGAAAAATAACCCAAAAAGAGATGAGGGGTGTTCCCCATCATCTTTTGAACGTCGTCCCGCCCAGGCGGGAAAGATTTACCGTCGCCCAATATCAAAAATTAGCCCTCAAAGCAATAAAAAAAATTCAGAAAAAAAATAAAATCCCCTTTTTGGTCGGCGGCAGCGGTTTTTACATCCAGGCCGTAGTTGATGGAATTTTAATCCCGAAAGTAAAACCGGATTGGAAACTGCGGGCTGAACTTGAAAAAAAGAGCGCCAAAGAATTATTTTCAAATCTTAAAAAACTTGACCCGGAAAGAGCAAGAAATATTGACCGGAATAACCGCCGTCGTTTAATTCGGGCTTTGGAAATCGTCATTAAAACAAAAAGGCCGGTTCCATCTTTTAAAAAAATCTCTCCCCGATTTGAGGTTTTGATGCTCGGAGTTAAAAAAGAAAAAAAAGAATTAAACGATTTAATTAAAAAGCGGCTGCTGAAAAGATTAAAGCTCGGTATGGTCGCCGAGGTTAAAAAATTGAGAAAAGCCGGACTTTCCTGGAAACGGCTGGAAGAATTCGGCCTGGAATATCGCTTTATCGCTCAATATCTCTTTACCCTCCCGAATTTTTCAAAGAAAAACTTGAGAGGGCGAGAAAAAATAAACTACCAGGAAATGGTAGTAAAACTCCAAAAAGAAATAGAGCACTTCGCCAAACGTCAAATGACCTGGTTCCGACGCGACCCCCGCATCCACTGGATTAAAAATTACAAAGAAGCCGAAAACCTTGTAAAAAAGGAACTAAGTTCCTTGTAAGGAACTTAGTTCCTTTTTTAATAATTTTTGGGCGATGTCTGGTTTGGCCCGGCCGCGGGTGCCGGACATTACCTGGCCGATTAGAAACTGGAAAGCGGTTGTTTTACCCTTTTTATAATCCTCTACCGCTTTTTTGTTTTTAGAAACGACTTCTTTAACTATTTTCTTAATCTCTTTCTCGTCTCCGAGCTGACTCAATCCCCTATCTTCAATAATATGAGAAGGGTCGGCTCCTTTGTTAAACATTTCTTTTAAGACCTTTTTTGCGATTTTACTGGAAATTTCGTTCTTATATATCATTTTTATCAATTCGGCGAAATTTTCCGGATTAACTCTTTTTTCAAACTCCAAAATTGAAGCGCTTTCAAATAAAGTCCAGAAATCAGTGATAATGTAATTGGCGCCGAGTTTCGCTAATTTCAGGAATTCCCGGTTTGAAATTTTTTCTTTCATCTCCGCTTCTTTAATCCAGTTTCTCAATTCCGAGATTACCTTTTCAAAATACTCACCCAGGTCTTTGTTGCCGACGAAAATCTCAATAATTTTTGGGTCTAACCCATATTCTTTTTCAAATCTTTTTCTTTTCTCCCGGGGAAGTTCGGGAATCTCCGCTTTGATTTTATTTATAAAATCATTTTTCAAATGAACGGTCGGCAAGTCCGGCTCGGGAAAATAGCGGTAATCATGGGCTTCTTCTTTTTCCCGCTGACTTACAGTTGCCTGTTTTTTTTCGTTCCAGCCCCGGGTTTCCTGAATGACTTTCTTGCCTTTATCCAAAATCTCTGCCTGTCTTTTAATTTCATAGTTAATCGCCTTCTCAACACTTCTGAAAGAGTTTAAATTCTTGATCTCTACTTTAGTACCAAGTTTTAATTTTTGTCCCGCATTTTGCGGGATTGGATTTGTTTGGGATTTGGGATTTGGCCTGCCTGCCGGATAGGCAGGGATTTGGGATTTGAGTGGGAGTAAACTGATATTTACTTCCACGCGCATCTGTCCTTTTTCCATATCCGCGCCGGAAGCCTCCAAATATCTTAGAAGTAATTGGAGTTCCTGGGCGAACTTCCTCGCTTCCTGGCCGAAGTTTAAATCCGGTTCGGTTACCAGTTCCATCAAAGGAATGCCGGCCCGGTTAAAATCAACCAAAGAAGCGTCTTTTTGATGAATCAATCTTCCGGTGTCTTCTTCAAGGTGAACGCGGGTGATACGAATCTTTTTAAGCTTTTGAGGGGCCCGACCCCTAATCGCTTCTTCTAGCTCTAAAAATCCCTCTTTGCAAAAAGGCCTGTCATATTGAGAAATCTGATAACCTTTGGGTAAGTCCGGATAAAAATAGTTTTTCCGGTCAAATTTTGAACTTTCCGGAATCTGACAATTTAAAGCTAAGCCGGTTTTGATTGTTTTCCGAACCGCCTCTTTGTTGATAACCGGCAGGGTTCCGGGCTGGGCGGTGCAAACCGGACAGATGTTAAAATTGGCTCGTTTTTCGTCCGAGTCGTTTTTGCAGGAACAAAACATTTTGGAACGGGTATTTAATTCCACGTGGATTTCCAAACCAATAACCGGCCTATATTTCATATATTCCAATATATCACAGCCCCATCAAAAATAAAATGGGCTTACGGCTTTTTACCGCGAGCCCAATAA
>CAYNAT010000002.1:20598-33127 GCA_964395685.1 uncultured Candidatus Saccharibacteria bacterium
TTTTAGAAATTTTGACAGGTATTCCCGGTAAATAATCGGGGGCCAGCCCTGGATATTTTTAACATATTGGCCCAGATTTTTCAAATCAACCAACTCCCCTTTCATTTTTCCTGTTTCTCTTACTGAAATTTGCGGACTGTCGCCGATAAAGTGATAAATCAAGCCGAGATGGACTTTTTCCACCGGCCTTTTCTGGTCATTCAAAATACCGACCAATTTTTTATCCAGAATTCGGCCCTTGTAATCAATCTCCTCCAGCCACTCCCTCTCCCCCGCCCCTGCCAGAAAATCCGTATTTTCTCCCTCCAGGTCAGCCGGGTTTATATGGCCGCCCACGCCTAACTGGTAATTATCAACCAAGCGTTTCTCGCCGGCCCTTTTCAAATATTTATAAAGAAAAAATTTATCTTCAAAACTGAAAAGAATATAGGGAATTATCTGCTGCCAGTTAGGGTCGTTTTCAATCTCGCTTCTTTTCTTGAACTGATAATTATTTCTGATTAAATCCAGATAATAATCCAAATTATCGCTCTTAACCCCCTGCCAGACGTTGTTTTGAAAAATCAAATTACTGGCTATTGTTAAAACTTTTTCCTCTTGCTTCATATTTTTCTTTTCAGAGTAAGAAAAGTGTATTTGTAGGGATTTTCTTTATCAGGATTGTTCTCTGTCCGTTCTGTTTCTTTCCAGGAATTTTGCTCAAATTCCGGGAAAAAGGCGTCGCCTTCAAAATCTCCTTTAATCAGGGTCAGATAAATTTTATCGGCCAAAGGTAAAAATTGCTTATAAACCGAGGCGCCGCCGCAAATCATTACCTCTTTAAAATCCCTGGTTTTTTCCAATGCCTCTTTAATAGAATAAACTACGATACAACCGGGAGCCTGATAATTTTTATCAAGAGTTAAAACGACGTTAATTCTATCCGCTAAGGGCTTGCCAATTGACTCAAAAGTTTTCTGGCCCATAATTATTGGCTTGCCAAAAGTTAATTGCTTGAAACGCTTAAAATCGGCCGGTAAATTCCAGGGCAGTTTATTTTTAATCCCGATTACCCGATTGTTTGCCATTGCCGCGATTATTGATATCAAGGACTTGTTTTTATTTGGCATTATATGATATGATAGATTAAAATAATTAAATAATCAAATTTTTTATCCCGTTAGAAAACCTCGCCCTTTAAGACGTTTAAGTTGAAAACTCCGCCTTTTCTAACGGGATTAATTCAAAACAATGAGCAAAAAAAACGGCATTGTTCTGGACTATTCGGAGCTGAAAAAAATCATTGAAGCCCACCGAACTTTGGGCCATAAAATTGTTTGCACGGTCGGCTCCTGGGATATGCTCCACATCGGGCACTTGCGTTATTTGAGAAAAGCCAAAGAGCAGGGTGATGTGCTGATTGTCGGCGCGGACAGCGACCGGGGAATAAAACTCTACAAAAACGAACTTCGGCCGATTATCCCCCAGGAGGAAAGAATGGAAATGCTTAGTTATCAGGACTGTGTGGATTACGTCACTTTGATAGACGACCTTGACGAACAGGGAAACTGGCAATACCAACTGGTAAGAACAATCAAGCCCGACCTTTTCGTTACCACCGATTACAGTTATTCCGACAAACAGGTTAAAGAAATCAGAGAGCATTCCAAAGAGGTTTTGATTCTGGCCCGCCAGGCCGAAAAGACATCTTCAACCGAAATCATTGAAAGAACGGTTAAAAATCATTTGGAGTCGCTCTTAAACAATCTTCATCAAAAAAATGAGAAAAAAATTGGTTAACCTGAAAAACGCCAGGAAAGGAGAGTATCGGAAAGTAATAAAAACGATATCAAAAACGGGCAAATGCCCGTTTTGCAAAGAGAATTTTAAGTACCACAAAAAACCGATTTTCAAAACCAGCCAGGCCTGGTTTTTAACCGATAACAGCTGGCCATATAAAAACAGCCGGCGCCATCTGGTAATTATCAGCGAGACCCACAAAGAAAAATTTTCCCAGCTTACTAAAAAGGACTGGGCCGCCGTTTCCCGACTGACTAACTGGGCGATAAAAAAATTCAAAATCAAAGGCGGCGCTTTGGCCTTGAGGTTCGGCGAACCCCGTTTTACCGGCGCTTCGGTAAATCATCTCCATTTTCACTTGATTTCGCCGAAAATAAACAAAAAAACCGCTCGCTCAAGAACAGTCAATTTCCCCATCGGATAATCGGCTTGAATCAAACGCCTATCTCGGCTTTGAGAGCCGGCCAGGGGTCGTATCCTTCCAGTTCAAAATCTTCATAATCAAATTTGAAGATGTTTTTTATTTTGGGATTTAAAATCATTTTGGGCAGGGGTCTTGGTTGACGAGTCAACTGGATCTTTGCCTGGTCAAGATGATTAAGATAAATGTGGGCATCGGATAAAGTATGAATAAAATCCCGGGCTTTCAGACCGGTAACCTGGCTAACCATCATTAAAAGCAGAGAATAAGAAGCGATGTTAAAAGGAACGCCCAGAAAAACGTCGCAACTTCGCTGAAAAAGATGCAAAGATAGTTTCCCCTGGGAGACGAAGAACTTAAAAAAACAGTGGCAGGGAGCGACGAAAACCTTGTCAACATCTTCCGGATCCCAGGAGTTTACTATTAATCTTCGGGAATCGGGATTTGTTTTTATTTCTTTTATAACATCGGCAATCTGGTCAATCGTTCCGCCTTCTCTTTTTTTCCAGCGCCGCCACTTTTCGCCGTAAATCGGACCTAATTCACCTGGCGATAGATTGTATTTGGCGCAGGCCTCGGCCGTTGCCCATTCGTCCCAGATAGTAACGCCGTGGTCCTGCAAATACTTGACACTGGTGTCTCCTTTTAAAAACCAAAGCAGTTCGTAAATAATTGATTTCAAGTGGACTTTTTTGGTGGTAACCAAGGGGAAACCATCGTTCAGATTAAAACGCATCTGATAGCCGCAAACAGCGATATTGCCGACCCCCTGGGGATCGCCTTTCCTCTCCCCGTTTTCCAAAACATATTTTAATAAATCTAAATACTGCTGCATATTGCCATTTTATAACAATTTCGGAAAAATTAAAACCCCGACCATTGGCCGGGGTTTGTTGGTTTAACCTATCCTATTCCGAAGTTAACGGGAATTTGCCCTTTTCCCGGTTTAACTTTCGGCGCTATAAGATGGAAATGTAGGTGATAAAGAGTAACGCCGCCGATTTTGCCGTCGCGGATTGCCAAGCCAAAACCCTTTACCAAAGAAGGGAATCTTTGAAAAAGAATATTTATAATTTCACTCATCTGATTCCATTCTTTAGGAAAAAGAGCGGCAAGAGAGATTACATGACGCTTGGGAATTATCAAAAAGTGAATCCTTGAACCTTTATAAGGAAAGGGATTTCTGACAACCTGCCAATTATTCGTTTTCATCACAACTTGAAAACCCTCTTTTTTAATATTCTCCTCGCAAAAAGGACATTCTCCTTTTACTGTAACCTCTTTATACTTTTTAAGGAGCTCGGGATTATCCCCATAATACCTTTCTACATTCGGCTCACAAACAATTTTTTTCGGATCCATCGGTTATCTCCTTTCAGCAAAAATAAGAAAATTTACACTAAATTCTTTGCTAAACCTATATTACACTGATTTTAAAGGAACGCAAGTGATTTTGACGTTGAAGGAGTCCAGGATTTTTTTGGCGTCAAAATTGGCGCCGCCCTGGCTGAAATAAAGATTTTTGATGCCGGAGCAAACAATAAGCTTGGCGCAGACCGGACAGGGAAAAGTAGTGGCATAAAGCGAGGTTCCTTTCAGAGAAACCCCATTTTTGGCGGCCTGGCTGATGATTTTTTGTTCGGCATGAATAGTGCTGGCCAATTCCTGCTTTTCCCCAGGTTTGAAAAAATCCCTTACTTCGCCTACCTGATAAGGAGTGTGGTCGCCGGGAAGGTCCTGATTGCGGCTGCGGAAAAGAATTTTTTTTTCTTTGACCAGAACCGCGCCGATGCGGCGCCACCAGTCGCTGCTTTTTTCCGCCTCTTTATAGGCCTCTTTCATCATTTCAAGGTCAAAAGAATTATTGGAAACCGGAATGTCTTTGAGCGGCTGTTCGCTTAAAATTTTATCTTTGTCCCAGCGAAGAAAAACCGAATGCCATTCCTTTTTCTCTCCTTTCAGATATTTATCCCCTAAATTCCGGGAAATTTCGTCTTCAATAAGAATCAACTCCTTGTCTTTTAACTCATAGATGTTCTCTTTGGAAAGAATCAAAACATTCTCAAAGCCGAGCTTATTAAGCAATTTTTTCATTGTCTTCGCTTCTATTGCCGCAATATCCGGTTTAATCTCGGAAAGTTCTTCCAAAAAATTTTCCTCAATAATATAAACAAAAGAAACTCTTTCCCTGATTTTATCCAAAAACTCCAAATAGCCCCGGTGAATCACGGGAAAATAAAGAATGAGGATTTTTTTATTCATAAAAACCGCTTAATTACTCAATGGTAATGCCCATACTTTTGGCCGTGCCTTCAATGATTTTCATCGCTTGTTCAATGTCAGTGGTATTCAGATCGGACATTTTTCTTCGGGCGATTTTTTCCAGCTGGGCTTTGGTAATCTTGGCAACCTTGGTTTTGTTGGGCGTGCCGGAACCTTTTTCAATTGCCGCTTCTTTTTTCAGAAGCTCGGAAGCCGGCGGCTGTTTTATTTTTAAATCGTAGCTTCGGTCCTCGTAAACCGTAATATCAACCGGCAGCTTAAAACCGACCTGGTCCTTGGTCAAATCGTTGAATTTCTGGCAAAACTCGCTGATGTTTAAACCGTGCTGGGCCAGGGAAGGGCCGACCGGCGGCGCCGGAGTTGCCTGGCCGGCCGGAATCTGAAGCTTAACGATTGTTTTTATTTTTTTCGCCATTTTAGTTTTTAGTTTTTGGTTATTAGTTTTAGTTAACTAGTTTCTGGTCTGCGAGGCATTAACTCAAAACTAAAAAACTAAATCTACAAACTAATAACTAATAACTATAATTTCTTTATCTGTAATGAGTCCAGCTCCACCGGCGTGTCCCGGCCGAACATATTGACCATCACTTTGATTTTGCCCCGGGAATGGTCAATTTCCGAAACCCGGCCGTCAAAATCCTTGAAAGGTCCGTCAATAATTTTTACCGAATCGCCCGGCTCCACCTCAATTTTGTATTTGGGTTCTTCCACGCCCATTCTGGCCTGCAGAGTTTCCACCTCTTTCGCTGAAACCGGCACCGGCGTGGTGCCGACGCCGACAAAACCGGTTACGTTCGGCGTATTTCTGACCACGTACCAGGAATCGTCGGTGACGATCATCTCAACCAGAACATAGCCCGGGTAAATTTTTTCTTCAATTGTTTTTCTCTTGCCGCTCTTGATTTTGATTTTCTTTTCTTTGGGAACCAAAACATTGAAAATCTTATCCTCCATACCCAAAGACTCAACCCTTTGTTTGAGGTTTTTGGCAACCGCGTCCTCGTAGCCGGAATAAGTGTGAATGACGTACCAATTTTTCTCCTGGGGCAATTGCTGTTTGGGCATTTTTGTTTAAAGTTTTTGGTTTTTGGTTTTAGTTAATTAGTTTTTGGTTTGTGGGACGTTAACTTAAAACTATAAAACTAAAACTACAAACTAATAACTAATAACTATTATAACAAAAATTTATTTATTATGGCGGTAAAGATAAAGTCCAGACCGCCTAAAAAAGCGGCCACAACCAAAGAAACGCTTATTACAATCAGGGTATATTTTATTGTTTCCCGTCTGGTCGGCCAGTTGACCTTTTTCATTTCCAGCCTCACCTCTTTCAAAAAATCCCCGATTTTTTTAGGCAAATTCCCGATTTTCATAATTAAGAAGTTAAATAATTAAGAAGTTAATTTCATTATAATAAAATACCAAATCCTGTCAACTATTGACAGAAATTTTATAATATGCTATCATATAACCAGAGTTGGAAATGACAAATATAATCTGATTTTTAAAGGAGGCTACTAATGGATAGTAAGTTAACAAAAAAAGAAAGATTAATAAGAGTGATTATAGGGGTTGGAGCTATTCTTATTATGATTCTCGGAGTATTTGCGCTTGGCCAAGAGACCGATCCTGGAGAATATCAATTCAATCATGAAATCATCTTCTGGATAAGTTTGCCTCTCACGATAGCATGGTTCCTTTTTTCCTTTGCTAATAAGATTATTATGGTTATAGGAAAATCTTTTCCGTTAATATCTTGGTTAAGCGTGATTTTATTCGCGGGTTTAGTTTTTTCGGCGTTTCTGTCTGTATCTATAATAACCCCTTATCAACGACCCTGGCCTTATGAATTATTATGCATTTTATGGATATTCGGATGGCCGGTAGTGGACGTATGGGATATTATAGACAAGAATAGAATCTCAACAGATTAAGACAGGACTCGCAGATTTCATGAAACATAAAAAATTCCAACTCATAGGCCTTTCGAGGTGGCTCTCTACGGAGAGCCTTTTTATTATCTCGGTTTTAATTCAATTTCTTCTTTAAGTAAATCAAATTTTACTATAAAATGTTCAAAAAATCCTTTTTGGCCCAAAATACCAAATCCGTGTTTGGCAATATCATAAGAAAAACCAATAATGGTTTTATAATCCCAACCGCCGATATTAAGTATAACCTCGTGTAAAAACGCTTCGGCTCCGCCTTTTTCCTGAATTCCGCCAAAATCTTCTTTATATCCACTTTTAATATCCAAACCCAAATACTCGCCAATTTCCGCATCAAAAATACAAAAATCTGCGCCGGAATCTATCAGCGCAGCGTATTGCAACTCTTCCTTACCGGCAGCAACTTTAATATTAATAATCGGTTTTAAAATTGATACTCCAAAAAAAGTTGACTGTTGAGGAAGCGGTAATTTACAATAACGAAATTTCATAAAGAAAAACCGCCGACATAGGGCATAATTTTTGTCGGCACCCGAAAAAGAACTGGCTTTGGATAGCCTTTTTGCTTGGCTTTTTCCATAACTTCTTTCACCGTTTCGCCGCTGCTTATCACAGATTGTTCGTCTTTTTTAAGACCGATCCAAAGCCCTTTATATTTTTTACAAATTTTTGTCCAATCTATTGCCATATGCTTTAAAATAACATAAATTTAACGGAAAAGCAAATCTAGATGTCCAGGTTTTTGACTTTTTTGGCGTAGGTTTGGATGAATTTTTTGCGGGGCAGGACTTCTTCGCCCATTAAAACGTCAAAAATCCGGTCCGCCTCTTTGGCGTCTTCTACGGTCACTTTGAGCAGGGTCCGGTTCTGGGGATCCATTGTCGTTTCCCACAACTGCTCGGGATTCATCTCGCCCAAACCCTTGTAGCGCTGGATTGAAGGCGAAACGATTTTTTCTTTTTTCAAAGAGTTCAAAATTTCCTCTTTGCCGGCTTCGCTGTAAACATATTCCGTTCTTTTGCCGCTCTGAATTTTGTAAAGCGGCGGCTGGGCGATGTAAAGATAACCTTTGTCAATAAGCGGCTTGAAATAGCGGTAAAAAAGAGTCAAAAGCAAAGTTCTGATATGATTTCCGTCAGAGTCGGCGTCGCACATAATGACGATCCGGTGGTATCTGGCTTTGTCGGGATTGAAGTCCTCGCCGATGGCCGTGCCCAAAGCAATAATCAAAGCCCTTACTTCTTTGGAAGCCAGGATTTTGTCTATTCTGGCTCTTTCAATATTTAAAATTTTGCCCCGCAAAGGCAGAATGGCCTGGAACCTCCGATCCCGACCCTGCTTGCCCGAGCCGCCGGCGCTCTCGCCCTCAACAATGAACAACTCCGATTCCTCGGGATTTCTGGAAGCGCAGTCAGCCAGTTTGCCGGGTAAAGCCAAGCCCTCCAAAACGCCTTTTCTCAAGACGGTTTCCCGGGCCGCCCGGGCCGCTTTGCGGGCCCGGGAAGACAAAAGGCATTTTTCAATAATGGCTTTGGCGTCCTGGGGATTTCTTTCCAGAAAATCGTTAAGCGCCTCCGAAACAACCTGGTCAACAACAACTTTGGCTTCGGGATTGCCCAATTTGGCCTTGGTCTGACCCTCGTACTGAGGCTCTTTTATTTTCACCGAAACAATAGCGGTCAAACCCTCGCGGACGTCGTCGCCCGACAAATTATCGTCTTTTTCTTTCAAAAGTTCGTTTCTTTTGGCATAATCGTTCAGAGTTCTGGTTAAAGCGGTCCGGAAACCGGTAAGATGAGTGCCGCCTTCGCCGGTAAAAATATTATTGGCAAAACTTTCCTCGTAACACTCGTATTCTTCGGTGTATTGAAAAGCGGCCTCAACGATTAAGTCGTTTTTCTGACCGGAGCAGTAAAAAACATTGGAATGACGGAGAGTTATTCCTTTAATCAGATATTTAACATAAGAAGCCAAACCGCCTTCAAAATAAAAACTATAGTTTAATTTTTCTTCGGCTCTTTCGTCGCGAAAAGTTATCCTTACGCCCCGGCTCAAATAGGCCTGCTGACGCAGATGTTTCAAAATTCTTTTGGCGTCAAATTTAATTTCCTTGAAAATTTCCGGGTCCGGCTCAAAAAGCACGGTTGTGCCGGTCTGGCGGCAGGAGCCGGTTTTTTTCAATTTTGTTTTGGCTTTGCCTTTGGAATATTCCTGACTGTATCTTGAACCGGCCCGGCAAACCTCGGCTTTCATATAACTGGACAAGGCGCAGACAACCGAAACGCCCACTCCGTGTAATCCTCCGGCCACCTGATAGGCCTTGCCGCCGAACTTGCCGCCGGCGTGCAAAGTGGTCATTACTGTTTCCAAAGCCGATTTTTTGGTGTCCCGGTGCCGGTCAATTGGAATGCCCCGGCCGTCGTCCGTTGTTCTTACCCGATTCCCGGATAAAAGAGCAACCTCAATGTTCTTGGCAAAACCGGCCATTGCTTCGTCCAAAGAATTATCCACGCACTCCCAGATTAAATGATGCAAGCCGTCGGAGCCGGTTGAACCGATGTACATGGCCGGTCTTTTCCTTACCGGGTCCAAACCCTTGAGAACGTAAATATCCTCGGCCGTATATCCGCTTTCTTTTGTTTTTTTGTTCATAATTTTAATTATGGACTAACGTAAAATTGCCTTTAGATTTTCTTTCGTTCTTTTCCGGATTTTTTCCTGAATTTTATTTATTTCCCGGCTGGTCAGAGTTCTTTCCGGCGAGCGGTAAACAATGCGGAAAGTATAGCTTTTTTTGTTTTTGCCGAATTTTTCTTCGTTTTCATAGCTGTCCAAAAGTTTCACTTCTTCAATAACCCCAGTAGTAGCCCCGCTTTTTTTGCGAAAAGGGCGGGGCACTACGGGGCAGGAATTCTCGGCAACATCCCGGACAATCTCATAATAATTATTTAAACTTATTTTTTTGTCTATGACAAAAGAAATATCCCTTGATATTTTCGGGTACTTGCTTACCTCTTTATAGCGGCTGTCAATGTTTTTGAATTGGCCGGTAATTCTCGGGTTCTCGGACCAAAGAACTCTGATGTCGGGAATCCCCATTTTCACCATTGCCAGCCGGTCTATGCCGAAACCAAAAGCCCAGCCGTTGTAAATTTCCGGGTCCAAACCGAAATTTTTTAAAACCTGATTATGAACTAAGCCGGCTCCCAAAATTTCCATCCATTCATCCTCCCGAGTTTCGCTTCGCGAAATTTGGGAGGACAAGCCGAATTTAATGCTCATTTCCACCGAGGGATCGGTAAAAGGAAACGAATCAATGATAAATTTCCATTCTAAATTTTCGCCGAAAATGCTTTTTCCTACTTCAATCAAAACCTCTTCCAGGTCTTTCTGAATGATAACTTTCCGGTCTCGCCGGCAGATATACAAACCGTCTATCTGATGAAAAGCCGGGAAATGATTCCGGTCAATCTCGTCTTTGCGAAAGACAATTCCGACCGACAATGCTTTAACCTGACCCTGTTTCTTCAGCTTTTCCAAAGTTTCCGGCCTTTCCAAATAAAAGGGCCACATGGTTGTCGTGTGCGTTCGCAAAACATATTTCTCGGAAAGATAATAAGTATCCGTTTCCCGGCGGCTGGGATGGTCAAGGGGCGTATTTAAAAGGTCAAAATTATCCTTAACCGTGACTATTCTGGGAAAATCAACTATGTCAAAATCGTTGAATCTCGGCAATTTCAGAAGTCGGTCAACCAAAATTTTTACCGGCGAATTTTCTTTTTTTGTAAGGTCGGGTAAATCCAACAACCTTTTGATTCTTTTGGCTTTAACGTCCTTTCTTTTTTTCAAATCCCCGATTAAAGCTTTTTCCTCGGAATCATCTATTACAATACTCTTTCGCATACTTTATTTTACCCCAAATTACTCTTAAAATCAACTCCCAAGATGTGGATAAATTAGCTATAAAAAAGCCGCTGAATCCCAGTTCAACGGCTATGCTTGCATAGTGTAATACTATACCTTTCCGGTCAATTTCGCCCAATTAGTTTTGGGCCGAAAACGGGGCGAACCGATTTTACATAGAGGACAATCCTTAGGGTCAACCGCCCAAACTTCTACCTCAATTAAAGAGATAACTTTCCTGCTGTCATAACTTGCCGGTAATTTCGGCGGTCGATGAATAAGGGCGGCAACGACATCAAGAAAGTTTATTGGTTCTGAATTCCCCTCTTCTACTGCTCGCCGAACCTCTTGGAAGGTTCCGCTGGTAGAAATAAGTTCCTCAACCTGAAAGACCTTAGAGTCCTTAGGAATTGTCATCCGACGCCAGATTTGTTTTTTAGGATTTGATGAGTCTTTTTCAGTAAACCCATACATAGATCCAAAAGCTTTTGCCACTTCGTGAGAAAAAGTAATGGCGGCGTAGGAAGAACCGATCACATAGTCGGGTTTCTCTATGCCGGCTTCTTTTAGTTCTCTAACGAGCTGGAAAGCGAAAATCTCGCACAATCTTGGGTTAGAAAGAACCCTCATACAATCAAAGAAACCATTACTGCATTTCCCAGAAGTTAATTCGGCATGTGGCTTTTTAGGATCTGGGTCACCATCGTAGACCCAAACTGCGTCATAAAGTGAAAACCATTTCAGAATTTCTTCCGGTTCCAAAATTTTATCCTCATAAAATCTTGGGTCGTCATTTAGTATCGGCAACATAACTAGATACCTCCTTTCTTTTAAATTTCGTTCAGCGCCTGTTCAATTTCTTCGGCGATTTTTTTGGCAGCGTCTACCGGCGAACCAATTTCCATTGGCGGTTTGGTAATCGGCCTGCCAATCACCAAATAATCTGCTCCGGCTTTAACCGCTTCGGCAGGAGTCATCACCCTTTTTTGATCCCCTATCTGCGCCCATTTTGGACGAATACCCGGAGTAACCCTTATTAAACCATCAAGTTCTTGCTGTTTTCCTAAAAGTTCAAGCTCTTGCGGCGAACAAATGTTACCATCGCAGCCAGCTATTTTTATGTCGCGAGTCAATTGTAGAACCTTTGCTTTGCTCGGCCCCCCGAAGATCAAATGAGCATTGTTTTCTTCCAAGGAAGTAAGAACTGTTACCGCGAGGACAAGCGACGAACCTTTGTTGGCAACGGCAGCCATCATCGCTTCTATACCTGCCGAGGCGTGAACGTTAAACATTGCTACGCCAAGTTTAGCGACTGCTTTAGCCGCACCGCCGACTGTATTCGGAATATCGTCAAACTTTCCGTCAAAAAAGACCTTTCCGCCAAGAGAATGAACGAACGACACAACTTGCGGAGCACCAACGGCCGTAAGTAATTCCAATCCGATCTTGAAATACCCCACATGCGGAGATAGATCTTTTATGAGAGGCTTGGCTTTATCCAAACTATCTACATCCAATGCTACAATAATTTTGTCTTTTGCCTCCATTTTTCTTCCTTTCAATTCAAGTCTTCAAATTTATTTTCTTTTCATATCTTTTTTCACATGTCTTTTATTTATAGATTTTATTCAATTTCCAAAGAACAAACTCTACTTAAAAAAAGGATTTATCATCCTCTTTTGGTTTAGCAAAATTGAAAGGGGTTGTCAAATAAAAAAAGAGCCCAGTTTAGCAACGGATTTTTACCCGTCTCAAACTCGGCTCTATTTACGGAATGGTGATTTTTGCTATTCATGTTCTTCTCCTTTTTCCTTAGAAACTTTGGATATAATCTAATTCCTTGAAATCAACTTCCTCTTCATGGATTCTGGCGTTATCTCGGCTTTGGCCAAACCGGTCACAATCAGCGATGCTAAACTTCAGACAACGGCAACGACCGTCCTCAAAATAAAATCTTAACTTCTCAATGCGGCCGCTATAGTGTTTTCCCTGTTCTAACGAAATCTGGCCAATAAAGGGCAGCTTTTTGTTGAGAGTTTTTACTGCTTCTTTTAACTTCTTTAATTTCTCTTTGGAATTATTGAATAAACAATCGCCATTCCGTATTTCGGGGCGTTCCTTAAAATAAATTTGCATCGGAATCACCTCCTTTCTGTAAAAGAGCTGTTTTAATTTGGTTGAATAATTTAGGCGG
>CAYNAT010000003.1:0-3012 GCA_964395685.1 uncultured Candidatus Saccharibacteria bacterium
AAACCTTTCTTTTATTTTCCGGTTCGCCTTGTTTTTATGTAAGTACGGCGGGTTAGTCAAAACAAATTTATATTTTGAGGGGTAATTGATGGAATCGCCATAAAAAACATTCTTATTGTCAACATAATTTTTATCGCAATCAAAACCAACAACTTTTTTGCAGCCACCCTTACGAACCCACTTTATTAAATCTCGATTACCCGCAAAGGGGTCAGTAACTTCTTTATTTTTCACAAATTTCTCAAATCCTTGCAGGATATAATCAGAATTCGTGGTAAAAAATTGTCCAAATTGAGATTTGGTCATTATTTTAAGTATATCATTTTATCAAAAAACAGCCAAACAAAAAAAGGCAGGCGGGCCTGCCCGCAATGCTAATAGCATAGCTATTGCAGGCGGGGTGGTCGCCTGGTCACGCTGCGCTCCCAACGGGAGTCGAACCCATATTACCAGCTTGAGAAGCTGATGTCCTGAACCGTTAGACGATGGGAGCAAAGTCAAAGCTCCAATTTTCGGTAATCAAATAATTCCGGTTTTTGGGATTCTAACCAATTTTTATTGAAACGCGGCTTGAAAACCTCAAAACCCTCTTTTTGGTAAAACTTTTTAGCCCGAAGATTATCCTTAAAAACATCCAATAAAATTGCTTGGTAATTATTCCTTTTAGCAAATTTTTTGATTTCTTGGAAGAGTAAATAGGCCAATCCTCTACCTCGAAATTCTTTGGCCAGATAAAATCTTTTTAACAGGGCTTTTTTGTCGCTCAATCTTTTTAAACCGGCGCAGCCGATGATTTTTTCCTTTTTTTTGACCAGAAGAAAAATCTGACCCGGACCAGCGAAACTCTCCGCTAAATCGTCCAAGCCGTAGGCAAACTTTTCCTCCCAGCCCATTTCTCTAAAAATCCCCTGACAAAATTTTTCCGCCTTTTTTGCCTCTTCCTTTTTAATCTTTTGAATTCTTATTTCTTTTCCGGAAAGCATATCTTATTATTTTTCTGATTTCTTCAACGGTTTCCGGGTTGGCTAAGGTGCTTAAATCGCCCAGGTCCTCGCCGGTGAATAATTTTCTCAAAATCCGCCTCATAATTTTGCCGGACCTGGTCTTGGGCAAATCCCGGACCGGATAAACTTCTTTTGGCGAAGCAATCGGTCCTATCTCTTTTCTAATCAAAGCGATAACTTCGTTTTTCGTATTTTCCGGCTCTTTCTTTTTTTTGGAAACAATAAAAACAACCGGCACTTCTCCTTTTATCTCGTCAGCCACTCCAATCACCGCGCACTCGGTAATGTCTTTATGCAGGGCAACGATATTTTCCAGTTCGCCGGTGCTGATGCGGTGGCCGGCCACTTTTATCACGTCGTCAACCCGGCCGACAATCCTGATTAATCCGTTCTTATCTTTATAAGCGCTGTCGCTGGTAAAATAAATCTTTTTGCCGTATTCTTTCCAATAGGTTTTTAAATATTTTTCTGGATTTTTGTAAACACCCCGCAAAAGGCCCGGACTGAAAGGCGCTAAAATAACCAGATTTCCTTTTTTATTGGCCGGACAGGACCTGCCTTTCTCGTCCAAAATATCAAATTTCAAACCGGGAAAAGGAATTCCGGCAAAAGTCGGCTTAAAGGGACCCAAACCGGGCAAAGAGGTGATTAAAATTCCGCCGGTTTCGGTCTGCCACCAGGTATCAAGCAAAGGACGTTTTCCCTTGCCGACTTTTTGAAAATACCAATCCCAGGCGTCCTTGTCAATCGGCTCTCCGACCGAGCCCAAAATCTGGAGAGTTTCCAGTTTATGCTTTTTAACCAGGTCGGCTCCGTATTTTTCAAACATTCTGATTGCGGTCGGCGCGGTGTAAAAAGTGGTTACCCCGTATTTTTCAATAATTCGGCACCAGCGGTCCGCCTGGGGCCAGTCGGGCGCGCCTTCAAAAATCAGGAAAGTGGCAGCACAAAGCAAGGGGCCGTAACAACTGTAAGTGTGGCCGGTAATCCAGCCCAGGTCAGCCATTGACCAAAAAATATCGTCGTCTTTCAAGTCAAAAATCCATTTGGCCGTAAATTTGGCCTGAACCGCGTAACCGGCGCAGCTGTGCTGAACCCCCTTTGGTTTGCCGGTGCTGCCGCTGGTGTAAAGAATAAACAAGATGTCTTCGGAATCCATTTTTGCCGACTGGCATTGAGCGCTTTCTTTTTTAACCAAATCCTGCCACCAGAAATCCCGTCCTTTTTTCATTCCCACCCGATTGCCGGCTCTTTTAACCACCACAACTTTTTTAACTTTTGTTCTTTTTATTCCCTGGTCAGCGCTTTCTTTCAAAGTAATAATTTTCCCCCGTCTATAATAACCGTCAGCCGTGATTAAAATTTTCGCCTTAGTGTCTTCAAGCCGGACTTTCAAGGCCTGGGAACTGAAAGCGGAAAAAACAACCGAATGAATCGCGCCGATTCGGGCGCAGGCGAGCAGGGAAATTATCGCTTCGGGAATCATCGGCAGATAAATTCCCACCCGGTCGCCTTTTCTGACGCCCAGTTTTTTTAAAACGTTGCTGAATTTATTAACTTCCCGGTAAAGCCGGCCGTAGCTGAAAACCCGCTGTTTTTCTTTCAGTGGTTCCGGCTCCCAAATTAAAGCGGTCCTATTTTTTATTTTTTCCCAACCCAGGGAATTTCTTTCAAAAATATTTTCCGTGACATTGAGCTTTCCGCCTGCAAACCACTGGAAATAGGGCGGTTTGTGAACAAATCCTTTTTCCCATTTCTTGAACCAAAAAAATTCTTCGGCTAAATTTTCCCAAAACCTCACCGGATTCTTAGCCGCCTTTTGATAAATTGCCTTATTATTCACCCAGGCCCTTTTTTGAAACTCTTTACCTGGATAGTATAAACCTCTTTTTTTCAGCATGTTATTTTATTATACTCCGTAGAAGAAGTTTGACAAAGGTTTTTTGTGAAAAACCCAAATACTATAAGCGGTCAAACTTTCTCTACGGGGTTATACTTTATTCCTTCC
>CAYNAT010000003.1:3112-4615 GCA_964395685.1 uncultured Candidatus Saccharibacteria bacterium
TAAATCTTGAGGAGATAAAATCCGATGTTCTTTCAACGCTCTAATAATAACCGCCCAGCCCATTTTTTCTTTTTCCCATTGGCTAATCCGCTCTTTCTTTTTATCAATAAGAATATCTATTTTTTGAGTAATTTTTCTTGATTAGTTAATGGTTTTTGATTTAGATTTTCCATATTTCTAATTTAATTATAGATTCTTCAAAACCCCTGTCAAGCAAAAATCTTGACAAATTTGGATAATAATATAAACTACAAATTAGTTAAAGCGGTTTTACAATTTCATCTGGATTGAAGGGGATAAAAATGACAAACGCAGACAATATAATAGGGATTATTTTGAGTCTTTCGGTCGCTGTTGCGGGAATAATTATAACGATTATCGGCATTGTCGGTATAATTAGAAAAAGAGGGAAGAAAATCAGGGTTAAATGTTTGTTGGTATTAATGGGGATATTAGTTTTCGTCTTCGGTTTGATTGCTTTTTTCAGCGCTTTTCCGAAATCGAAAGAAAAATACCTCCGAAATTATTTAATAAAAAGCCCGTTCCAGATAGAAATAGACGGGTTTTTTTTATTGATTTAATTTTTCTACTTTATTTCTATTACAACCGCTTCCCTACAAACTCCGCAAATTCCGCCAAGCGGCAGCTGTAGCCCCATTCATTGTCATACCAGCCCAGAATTTTGATTAAATTATCTTTAACCATTGTTGAAGCCGAATCAACGATTGCCGAAAAAGTGTCAGCGATAAAATCGCTGGAAACCAGCAATTCTTTCTCCGTTCTCAAAATCCCTTGAAATCTTTTTTCTTCGCCGGCTTTTTGGAAAACATCGATTACTTCCTCAGCTGAAGTTGGCTTTTCCACTTCAACAATCAAGTCCAGAACAGACACGGTTGGCGTCGGCACGCGCAAAGCGATTCCATCAAGCTTTCCTTTTAATCCAGGAATTACTTTACCGATGGCTTTAGCCGCACCGGTGCTGGTCGGAATAATATTCAAAGCGGCGGCCCGGGCTCTTCTTAAATCTTTGTGAGACAGGTCTAAAATCCGCTGGTCATTGGTATAACTGTGAATCGTAGTCATAAAACCCTTTTTAATTTTGAAATTATCGTCCAGAACTTTGGCTATGGGCGCCAAACAATTTGTGGTGCAGGAACCCATATCCATAATATGGTTTTTTCTCGGCTGGTACTTTTCTTCGTTAACGCCCAAAACAAAACTGGGAACTTCGGCTGACTTGGAGGGCGCGGAAATAACAACTTTTTTGGCGCCGGCTTTAAGATGTTTGCCGGCTCCTTTCAAATCAGTGAAAAAACCGGTGCATTCCAAAACAACGTCAACTCCCATTTTTTTCCAGGGCAACTTCTCCGGCTTTGGCTCGGCCAGCATAGCGCAGTTAATTTTCTTCTCGTATTTTCCGTAAATTGAATCGTGCTTCAAAAGATGGGCCAGAGTTTTATTATCCGTTAAATCATTGATGGCAACCACTTTCAAAACCGGGTG
>CAYNAT010000003.1:4715-16263 GCA_964395685.1 uncultured Candidatus Saccharibacteria bacterium
CTGGCCGTCAATTTCCACGACCGGTACGCCCATCTGGCCGGATTTCTCCACCATTTCGTCCAAAGCCGCCCTGTTCTGGGAAACGTCAATGTCTTCAAACACAACATCGCGCTCTTTAAGAAATTCTTTAAGAGTGACACAATAAGGACAGCTGGGAGTGGAAAAAACTTTTATTTTTGGCATACTTCTTGAGGTTGATTATTGGTTAATTGACAGATTAGAGTTATTAAATCCTCTTTTTCCTGCTCTTCGCCCGAACCTTCACCCGAGCCGACCCGATAATATTTACAGCCCAGAACCAAAGTGGGAATTCCGCCGCTGCTGTATTTTTGGAAAATCTCGCCATCGGCTTCGGAATCCATATTGTTGTGAAAAAATATATATCCCTCAAATTCTTTCGCCACTTCTTCCACAATCGGATGCTCCCAATTACAATGCGGACAACTTTGGGAGCCGAAAAAATAAATAATCGGTTTTCCATCTTCAAGGCAAAGCTCATCATCGCTTACGGAAAAACCGCCTTCAACGCCGCTTTCCGCCTCTTCTTTTACTGATTGCTGAAAACTTTCCAGATCAACTGCCTGGGGCAGAATAATTTTCCCGTCTTTGGTTATCCGCCACTCCACTTCCTCGTCCTCAACGTTAAATTTTACTTTATAAAGTCCGTTTTCCTCCAAAACTTCGGTCAGAGAAGCGGTTGCCTGTCCGCTCAATATGGCTTCATTGACAAAAGTAAGCATTTTGTCGGCCGCCTGCTGGGCCGAAAGAAAGACCTGGTCGGTTTCTCCCTGACATTTTAAATAATTAACGTAAACAACTGCTCCGGCAATCAAGGCACCGGCAACGATTATGGCAACTGGTATCAATTTTTTAGTCATATGTTTAAGTTTAACAGATAATCCAAATTCTGCAAGCTCTTAAAGAATCTTTTTGTTTATTATCTTTAACGATCCGTCAATCTCGTATTCCAGCAATCCGCCGTAATCAATTTCAAGATTGATTATATCCTTGTTGGATATTTTTTCAAGATGTTTCACTATTGCCCGCAAAGAATTATGACTGGCCACTATTAAAACGTTTTTGCCCGCTTTCAAATCCTTTTCAACGTATTTCTTAAAAAAACGGGTCGTTCTTTTAACCACATCCTTTAAACTCTCGCCAGCCGGCGGCGCCAAATTATAGCTTCGCCGCCACAAATGAACTTTCTCGGCTCCGTATTTTTTAATCGCCTCTTTCTTACTCTCTCCCTGCAGTTTGCCGTAATACCTTTCGTTTAATTTCTCAGTCACAAAAACCGGAACGTCGTTCTCGCTGATGTCAATATAATTCCCCCACTTCTTCATTTTTCCGCCATCCAAATGAATAAACACCGGATACTTTACATTGCCGTACTCAAAAATTCTCGCAGTCGTATCCTGATTTCGGAAAAGCGAAGAAGTATAAATTTTGTCAATCCGGAATTGAAAAATTTTCTCGGCCAGTTCCTTGGCTTTATAAATTTCGCTTTCAGCTAAAGGAACATCCATCTGTCCGGTAAATCTGTTTTCTTCGTTCCATTGAGATTTCAAATGCCGCAATAAAAATAATTTTGCCATTTTTTTATTATAGCAAATAAAAAGGGGCTTGAAAACTCAAGCCCTTATTCTCGGTCTGAAACAATCCGATTGGACGAGTCCCAAAAAAACAAAAAAAGATAAACCGCGAGAATTAAAAACCAAAGCGCGGCCCCGCCAAGCCAGTGAATCAATCTCTCCGGCCTGTAGTAATCCAAAAGAGAGAGCAACCCTTTGATTATTCCTACACCGCCGACCGTGCCAGCGGCCAGAATATCCAGCTCCGAAAATCTTACAATCCATTCTTCCTCTTTTATAAAATCGGCCAAAGATTTACAAAAAGTTCCTATCAAAAAAAGCAACAGGGGGAAAAGAAAAAGCCAATCAATCAAATAAACGAAATTGCAGCTGTCCCAATTTCCGAAGATAGTTTTGATTATAAAAATCCCGGCCAAAAAATAAAAAATTAACAAACCAATCGCACTCAACACTTTTATCGTTTTCATTTCTTATCTCCAAATTGTTAAAGAGCTATAAGGGCTTATCTAAATTTTATTTATCCACAGTATTGATTTATTATAACAAAAAGGTCCTTTTGCGGACAGGGAAATTCCCTTCCCTAAAAGGACTTTAAGGCCTATTGAATCTATACGGGCGCTTGGCGATATTTGTCAAGAATAACTTGATATCTATTCTTATAATATCTATCGCCCTCTGGGAAAAAACCCAATAAAAAAATCGGCAAAACAGCACCTCCTAGAAGAAGCAAGAAAAACGGTATCGCAGCTAAAAAATCTGATTGAGACTGATTAAAAAAATACATTGTGGATCTAAAGCTCCAGATAATAATCAATTCTAATAAAACACCGGCAAAAAACATGCGGATATCGCGTCTTTTTTCTTTCTCCACTCTTTCCCAACTCTTAACGACTAAAAACTCAATTTCCTTAAACGGTTTCAAACTCTCGCCCCATCTGGAAATCAAGTAGGGGATTTTCTTGATTTTTCCGGCAACCCATTTGAACGCCCAGCCAATAATTATCGGGTCCTGTTGTCTCTCCTTTTCTGGAGTTCTAATCGTAAAGGTCTGAAACAGGCCTGATTCTTTTGCTGCATTCCACTCATTCAAGGCAGTTGCCGGAATTTGGTCAAAAGAATAGCCCGCCAACTCTTGTTTTGTCCGGTATTCTCTCGGCAACCAAACTTGCCAAATCTTCATTTCTGCCTCAGAAATCTCCTGATAGCCCCAAACCTCGGGCCCAAGAAATTTCTCAGTCATTGCCTTTATCTTTATTGCTCCAATTTCTTGTTCTGCTTTCTCGGCCTGTATTACGACGCCCAATCTTTGGCAACATTCTTTCTTTCGCTGAAGTTCTTCCAATTTAGCCGCTTGCGAAATAATGGCTTCGCTTAGTTGCTGTTCTAATTCTTCCCTGCTGGACGCCTCTTTTTGCCTATACACTTCCACGCGAACATTTCCGTCTTTTACTACTCTCATTTCTATTTACCTCCAAATATATTGTTGTTAAAAAGCTGTTTTTGAACTAATTTAAACTAATGCTGGATTTTAGATAATTCCTTTTCTATTGTCAAGAGGTGCTCGTATTTCACCAGACGTTCGGGCTGGAAGGGCCCGCCGGATTTGATAAAATCGGCGCCGATACCGACAGCCAGGTCCGCGATAAAATCGTCCCTCGTTTCGCCGGAGCGATGGGAGACAATAATTTTCCAGCCAGAGGACTTGGCTAATCTCACCGCTTCCAAAGTTTCAGTTATCGTCCCGACCTGGTCCGGCTTGACAATCATTCCGTTGCAGGCCTTTTTTTTCTTCGCCTCTTTTATTCTCTTAACGTTGGTGGTTAAAAGGTCGTCGCCGACAATAATTATTTTCTTGCCCAATTTTTCCGTGATTTTCCGCCAATTCGGCCAGTCGTCTTCGCTAAAAGGGTCTTCCAGAAAAATAATCGGGTATTTTTTCACCAAATCCTGGTAAAAATCCAAGTTGTATTTTCGGCCTGAAGACAAAGACCAATAGGAAGCGGCGCAGTCCAAACCAAGACCAATTTTATTATCCCCCACTGCTTTCATTATAAGGTTCAAGGCTTGTTCCGGTTCAAAAATTTCAGGCGCGAAACCGCCTTCCAGGCCTGTTCCGGTTTTTAAAATTTTAGCCAGTTTCTGATAAACTTTTTTCGTCTGCTCAAATCCGGCCACTGCCATAAATTCCTGAAAATCAAGCTTCTTTCCGAGCCGCCGGCTATGAAGCCCGCCCTCAATCAAAAGAACGCAAGTTTTTGGCAGTTTAGCCGAGGACGGGCCTCGGCTAAGTTTTTGAATGTATCGGTATAAGGGCATTTTTAGGACTGCGGCGCCGGCCCGGCAAATTGCGATGGAAACAGCTAAAACTGCGTTGGCGCCCATTTTTTTCGGCAGCGAGCAATCAATTTCTTTCTGTTCTCTCGGGTCCCGGCCGATAATTCTCGGCCCGATAATTTTATTTATGTTAAAAACCGCTTTTTGGGCTTTTACCTCTCTTGCCTCGTATTTCCCCTCCGAAGTTCCGGAAGGAACCGAAGCGACAAAAAAACCGTCAGCGGTTTCCAGCTTAACTTCAACAGTCGCTTTTCCCCGCGAGTCCAAAATTTGTTTGGCTTTTATACTTTTAATCATGCTAAAACGAGCCGATAAAGATTTAAAGCAGCCTTCGGAGCCCCGCCAGCTTGGTCCCCGCTGGAAGCGGGGTGGCGGGGCGAGAAGCAGACCCAAAATCTCGCTGGAGATTTTGAGGTCGGTGCTTACAAATCTTTATTGGCGATTGGCAGATAATTGAATATAATTATAAGCGGCCAGGGCCGCCTTGGCTCCTTCGCCGCAGGCCGTTATAATCTGCTTGAATTGACCGACATTCAAATCGCCAGCCGCAAAAAGTCCTGGCGTTTTCGTCTTGCAGGTTTCAAACTCAACCTTTATCTCGTCCCGCTCATTAAAATCAACCAGACCCTTAACGTAAGAAGTTGCCGGCTGATAACCGACCTCAACGAAAACGCCTTCAACTTTCAATTCCTTTTCTTCTTTGGTTTTTTTATCCTTATAAACTATTGCCTCAACAAATTTATTGCCTCTGATTTCTTTCAGAACGGCATTGGTTATTATTTCCGCTTTAGCAGATCTTTTAACCACTTCCTGATTGGCGCTAAAGGCTTTGACTTCGGAGCCGGATTCCAAAATATAGATTTTCTTGGCGATTTTAGTTAAAAAAATGGCTGTTTCAAATCCGGCGTTCCCGCCGCCAATAATCGCCACCACTTTATCCTTAAATAAGGGCCCGTCGCAGACACTGCAATAACTTACGCCTTTGCCGATAAACTCTTTTTCGCCCGGCACTTCCAGGGGCCGCGGGTCCGCGCCCGAGGCCAGAATCAAGGCTTTTGCCTGAAACTTTTTTTTATTAGCGGTAGAAGCCAAAAAAAGCTTGTTTTCCTTTTCAACTTTTCTTACCTCGCCTATCTCAATCTTGACTTCCAGCGATTTTAACTGCTTTTCCATTTTCTTGACCAGTTCCGGCCCGGAAATTTTCTCAAGGCCGGGGTAATTTTCAATGTCAACCGCTTTCTTGGCAACCTGGCCGCCGAAACTTTTGGTAATTAAAAAAGTTTTCAGGCCCAAACGGACCGCGTAAATTCCGGCCGTCATTCCGGCCGGCCCCCCGCCCACAATTATTAAATCGTAAATCATTATTCTATTATACCCCGTGGGAAAAATTTAACAAATTTTTCTCAAAACAAAATTTTTAATTGCCTAAAAAGAAGAGTTTTAAAAATAATAAAGATAATAAAGATTTTCTGATTAAAACTTCTTAACTAAAATTTTATAAATTAAAATTTCCTGAAAATCTTCCGACGCCTTAACATTGCGATTGCAACATTAAAGTGTCGGTTATATTTTAAATTTTTTCCTTAGCCAGTTGTCCTTACCGATATCAGAAGAAACAACTAAGCGAATTTCTTTATCGGTAAATCCTAAAAAATCTTTTAGTAAATTTACTTCGTCTTTACATCTATAAGGACAAACCCAAACGCTTTTTTGTAAAGGGTAAAATCCAAGTTCTTTTAATTTTCCCCTAAAAACCTCTCTATAAAAATTTTTAACTTGAGAAATATCAAACATAATTATTCTCCATCTACCGTCCCATTTTTTGGGTTTTTTTATTTTAAGCTCATCTATTTGCATCCAATTAGCCTTTTTTCTGCCTTTTTCCGTTAAGGCGATGTAAACGTTATAACCCTTTTTCTTTATTTCTAAACATCCTTCCCTTTTTAATTTATAAAAAGCATCATAAACTTTCTTTCTTTTATACTTTTTAATATTTTTAATCTTCTTCATTAAGGCCAAAGTAAAATAAGGAGAACTTGCCGCGATATAAAACATTCCGGAAATTAACAACCATTTCAAGATATCCTTACTAATTTCTGATTTTGGTTTTCTAAAATAATATTTATACTTGCTCATTAAAACAATTATAACACCTTAATATTGCGATTACAATATTAAGGTGTCGGTTGGTATGAAGTTATATCCTTTTCCCAAAAAAATAAATCCCGTTAGAAAAGCTGTTTTTCTAACGGGGTAAAAAAGCCCTGTGAAACACAAGGCTAAGGTTATTCTTATAGGGCTGAAACTATTTGCCGAAGTTTTTCTTGAGCTTTTTTCTCTAAGGCCGTGCCAAGGGCTCGGTGAAACGCCAATTTGGCTTCGCTTAGATCGTTTGCCAGCTCTATCATATTGGAAGCCGCTTCTTCTTTCTTTTTTTCAAGCGATTCTCTACACCAAAGCGTCGCCCAATGGCCGAAACTTTTTGCCAGCTTTCTCATCTCTCTTAGAGATAATTCCACCAGCCAATCTTCAACAGTTGTTTGGTTGACCGACAGAAAATCGTCAAAAGTTCCCGGCGCCGTTAATATTTTGGCTTTAACTTCATTTGATTTCGTTTCTGAATAAATCCAACGTAGATGCCTAATGTTCTCGGCTGTATTGATTAAATCCTGAAGCAAAACAGATATTTCAGGCGCTATTTCGGACACTAATGATTTACGGCCTTTAAAAGAAATATAGGTTTGCCGTTTTTTGTCAAAAGTATCCGCCCTTTCTTTCATCGCTTTAAATCTTTCGGTAAGATAGCGCGTGGAGCGGCCAAAACCTCTATTGAAATCTTGCCACTGCTCAAAACTGGCTTCTGTTTTCTCCATCACTCTAAAAACCGCATCTTGTAAATCGGTTTTCCTGTTGTTAATGCTGTGAAAAATTCCCGCCAAAACAGGAAAAGGTTCATTAACTTTTGACAGTTTAGTTAAAAGTCCCGGCCTCCGAGGATCGTTGTCGTCCAAATAATCAATACAATAAACTATCTCCTCGGCATTATTTGCCAGTAAACACATATTGTCTAACATTTGGGCTTTTATCTTTGCGTTACGATAACGTTCCTTAAAAATACGTCTGGATCGTTCAAAAGTTAATTTCGCTTCTTTGATAGCTTCCCAAGCCAGTTTTTTCATTTTCTCCCCGGGAAAGGGCGAATCAAAAACAGCAACCCATTGAAAAACAGTAAATTTATCTGTGACCGTTTTCGGTATTCGGTCCCGAAAAAGCATTAAAGCCGTTTTAAAATCTGCCCTGCCCACTACATCGTCAAAACTAAGTTCTTTTATTATCTGCTCGTTCATTTCAATATCTCCTTATTAAAATTAAAAGGTTCTGTTTTTTTAGATTTTCGTACTGTCTTTTTGAGATTAGCAGACGGTTCAAAAAAGTCAAGTCAAAGTCATAAGTTAATCGCGTTGATTAGTTTCCGCATTTCGGAGAAGCGGTCCGGCGCAGCCAGGACCACGTTAATAAAATAATCCCCCTGCCGGTTTTTCAAAACCAAAAGCAGACAGCCGCCGGCTTCAACCTCCCAGCCGGTCTTGCCGCCGATTATTCCGGGAATTTCTCCCAAGAGTTCATTGGTATTCCGGGGAATAAAATGATGAATTTCGCCTTGGGGCGTAAAAACCAGATAAGATTGGCTGGCCGTTATCCCGAAAATCTCCGGCTGGTTTTCCAATATGTATTTTGCCAACCTGAACAGATCTCTGGCCGTGGAAAGATTTTTCGGCTCCGAGGGGTCCTCCGGTTCCAAACCGGTCGGATTGGCAAAATTAGTGTTTTCCAAGCCGATTTTTTGAGCGTAGAGATTCATTAAATCAACAAATCTCGGCTCGCCCAGGGGCTCGGTCAAGGCAAAAGCCGCGTCATTGCTGGATTCAATAAGCATAATGGCAAGCAAGCTCTCCGCTGACAATTTTTCTCCCGGCCTCAAATCGCCGTATTTTGAAGCGCCTTCCTGAACCAACGCTTCTTTACTTATCTCTATCAACTGGTCGGGATTATAAATTTCTTTCATTTCAAAAACCACCAAGGCAGTCATCAGTTTAGTAAGAGAGGCGATGGTTAAAGTCTGGTCGGAATTTTTTTTAAACAAAATTTTTTCTTTACCGCTCTGGTCAAACTCGACTGCCAAAGCCGCCTTGGCCTCAATGTCCAGATTTTCAAAACGTTTTTTCTCCTCTCTTTCAATTTTTAATTTTTCCACCTGCTCTCCCAAAATTTTCCGGCTCAAATCAGCGCTCAAAGCCTCTTCTTGAAAATAAAAACCAGGCAGCTTGGCGGCTAAAAAATTGAGCAGCAGAAAAAAAGGCAAACTTGCTAAAAATGAGACTGAAAAAACGTTTTTTTTGTTTTTTATTTTATTTTTTTCTCTTTTTTTCATTTTCTTTTTTTAATTGTCCTGATTTTCAGCTCCCTTAACTGCTTTTCCGAAACTTCCGATGGCGCCTTCATCATCAAATCCCGGCTGTCTCCGGTCTTGGGAAAAGCGATTACTTCTCTGATGTTCGGCTCGTTAGCCATTATCGCCAAAAATCGGTCCAGGCCGGGCGCGATGCCGGCGTGGGGCGGCGCGCCGTATTCAAAAGCCCGGAGTAGATGACCGAACTTTTCTTCAATCTCCTTTTTTTGATAGCCGATTATTTCAAAAACCGTTCTCAAATCCTCGGGCCGATAATTCCTCAGGCTGCCGCCGCCCAACTCCCAGCCGTTCAAAACAATGTCATACTGACTGGTCAATATCTTTCCGATGTTTCGCTTTTTAAGCAAGTCCTCCCGGAATTCCGGTTTGGGCGCGGAAAAGGGATTATGGGTAAAAGTCCAGTTGTCGCTTTGGTCTTTCTCAAAAAAAGGAAAGTCAACCAGCCAGCAGAAAGCCAGCAAGTTCGGGTTTGACTTGTTCCGACGCAAATCGGGCCGGTCAGTGGCGTATTTTTTCATTGCTTTTTGATAACTGAATCTGGGAAAAGGAATTTGCTGAATTTTCTTTTCCGGATAAATTTTTCTTATCAGTTCAATAAACAATTTTTCCGTAATTGCCATTACTTCTTCCTGACCGACAAAAGACATCTCCAGGTCCAGCTGGGTAAATTCGGCCTGGCGGTCGGCTCTCGGGTCTTCGTCCCGGAAACAACGGGCGATTTGAAAATATCTTTCTATGCCGGCCACCTGGAGCAGTTGTTTGTACTGCTGGGGCGCCTGAGGCAGGGCGTAAAACTTGCCCGGCTGGAGCCGCGAAGGAACGATAAAATCCCGGGCGCCCTCGGGCGTTGATTTGGTTAAAATCGGGGTTTCCACCTCCAGAAAATCCTCTTTTTGAAGAAATTCCCGCATAAAACGGATAACTTCCTGACGCTTGAAGAGATTTTTTTTCATCCTTTCCCGCCGCAAATCCAGATAGCGATACTCCATTCTTTTCTCCTCGTTTATCTCATAGCCCTGGCCATCAACCGAAAAAGGCAGGGTTTTTGCCTCGGATAAAACTTCCAGTTTTTCAACTGCCAGTTCAATTTTGCCGGTTTTAATTTTAGGATTAACCATTTTCAAGGGCCTTTGGGAAACCTTGCCCGTTGCCTCGAGCACCCATTCCGGCCTTATTTCTTTTGCCAAAACAGCCGGACAAACCAGTTGCAAAAGCCCGCTCCTGTCCCTGAGATCAATAAAAACTATTTTACCGTGAGCCCGGATTGAATTTGCCCAGCCGCTTACTTTAACTTTTTTGCCAAGGGATTTAATTGTTTCTTTATTGAGAGTTCTTTTCATTGTTTTAATTTTATACCATTTATTGACAAAACTCAATGCTTTGCTAAAATGAAATCAGTATTGCTCTTTGATAAGAAACAGGGAAATATTAACTTTAATTCTGGAGAGATTGTTATGGTTAAGAAGGTTTTTGTGGGGCTGAATGTTGTTAACGGAAAAACGACCGCAGGTTTTCAACAAAAGAAAGTGAAAAAACAAATCTTTCAACCTGGTAATGGAAAAAGAAAAACTGTTGTCTTTCATTGCCAACACAAAGGAAGGAGGAAAGTAACGATCAAAAAAGTCGAAAAGCCCAAGAATCTCACAGTTAGAAAAAAACATTATACCAAAGTGAAAACTGCCTGCCTGAAATTTCTGAAAAATCAGTCAGAACTTGACAAAGGAGATGTTCTTATGATAAGATAAATTATCGTAATCGTAATCTTAACAAAAAATATGGTCTTAATGAAAGGGTATAAAGAATGGAAAAGAAAAGCTTAATTATTATAGTTTTTGTATCAACGGCCCTGCTGTTTGTCGCTAGTTGCGAAAACGCGGGCCAGACCGGCGCAGGACTTGGAGCTCTTGCCGGAGCCGGCATTGGCCAGGCAATTGGTCGCAATACTGAATCCACATTGATTGGCGCGGGAATCGGTGCCGCAGGCGGCTACATAGTCGGCAACGAAAAAGACAAAAAAGACGAACAAAAGAAAACGCAGGCGGCTATTGCCGAAGCCAACGAATTCTACGTCAATGTGACTAATGCTAATAGTTCGGTTTTTCCGGTCAAAATAATCAAATCAGGCAATGTTTACATTGATACAAGGGGAAACCAGTACTTGGCATTACCAACCGAAGCACAATTGAAAGCAGCGGGTTACGGATTTTAGTTTTAAGGCCACAAGCCAAGGGAGCGAATAGAGAGAAATCTCATTCGCTCCGTTTTTTTTATTTGACTTATCTTTTGGTTCTGCTAATCTGAAAATAGTATAATAATCTTAACAATTTTATTGGGATTAGAGGATTTTTTGAAAAGAAAGGAGTCAAATATTATGTTAGTACTAAGCAGAACGAAAGATGAGTCAATTATGATTGGCGACGATGTGGAAATAACAATCGTTGACATAAGGGGCGACAAAGTCCGACTGGGCATTACGGCGCCAAGGAATATTCCGGTCCATCGTAGAGAAATCTATGATGCCATTCAACGAGAAAAAGCAGAGGAGAAAGAAGTGAAAAAAAAGGAAGAGGAAAAACAAAAAGAAAAACAACAAGACGCGCCTAAGAGTGCGGAAAACGCGGCGAATAAATAACGCCGCTTTTTTTATATTTTACAATAACTTATAGATATCCCCTGCTCCCATTACGAACAGCGCTTCTCCGCCTTTTAGGTTTTTTCTGAGATAATTTTTAATTTTTTCTTTTGGCAGATAAATCGCTGATTTTTTATTAATCGCCTCAACCAGTTTTTTAGAATTTATTTTCTTTTTTATTTCTCCTTTTTCCCGACCGACAACATCGTAAATATCAGTGATTATCAATCTGTCTATCGCCGCCTCTCGAAAAACTTTTACAAATTTCTTAAATAAATAAAAAGTTCTCTGATGTTGATGGGGCTGGAAAACACACCAGATTTTTTTTCTGCCGAATTTTTCCCGGGCCGCCTGCAAAGCGGCCTTGACTTCGGTCGGATGATGACCGTAATCATTAACAATCTTAAATTTTTTGTTGCCAATTTTTACTGTTTTTATCTCAAAACGGCGCCAGGCGCCTTTATATTCTGACAACGCCTGAAAAGAAATTTTGTCCGGAATTTTCAAAACCCGAGCCGC
>CAYNAT010000003.1:16363-26214 GCA_964395685.1 uncultured Candidatus Saccharibacteria bacterium
CGATGTATTTTTTATAAGTTTCCAAAATATGGCTTAAATCCCGGTAGTAATCCAGATGCTCTCTTTCAATGTTGGTTAAAACGATTATTTTCGGCCAATAATTAAGAAAAGAGGCCTGCCATTCATCCGCTTCAATAACTAAATATCTGCTTTTGCCCGGCCGGAAATTAGTACTGCCGAATTCTTTCAGTTTGGTGCCGACAACCACTGTCGGGTCAAGACCGGCTTTGATTAAAATCAGGCTGAGCATTGCCGTGGTCGTGCTTTTGCCGTGAGTGCCGGAAACCGCGATGGAAAAATACTTTTTAGTCAGTTCACCCAACGCCTGGGGATAACTAAGGAGCTTAGCTCCTTTTATTTCTGGCAACTGCTTAACTGCTGGGCTATAGATTATTAAATCAACGCCTTGGGGAATTTTTTTAAGGAGCTTAGCTCCTTTTTTCTCCAAAAGCTCTGTTATTTCAGAACGAACCAAATCAAAGCCGCTTACTTGATGGCCCTTTGCCAGATAATATTGGGCAAGAGCAGAAACGCCGATGCCGCCGATACCGAGAAAATGAATTTTCATATTATGTATTATAAAAATCAAAAAAAGTAAATTTTGAGGAGTAGGTGTGGGCGCGCATCCCGCTGTAAGCGGGATAGGGTTAAGCGACGAAAAATTTACTTTTTTGATTTAATTTATCTAAGATTAAAAGATTCAATTATGCTATATTCCGGTCCGCCTCTTTTCAAAACGCTTTCCATTATTTCAATTGAATTAACTGAAAATATTAAATTTATTTCTTCGTTTATTTCCGGCCTTTCTTCCGGTTCAATCCTTTGCCAGTCCCATTTTCTGATTCTCCCCAAGGTAATATGGGGAGAAAATTCCCGACTTTCCGAAATCCCCAATGATTTATCCAGGCCATCTTTCAAAGCGGTAAACTCCTCTGACTTCTCGCCCACTGCCCAAATCATCCGGGGAGGTTTTTTATCAAGAGCCTGCCCCGCTGAAAGCGGGAGACCGTAGCAAATTTTAATTAAATTAATATCAAAAGAATTATGTTTTAAAGCCGCTTCCTTTGTAAACCGGCAAACTTCCACAAGTTCCTCGTCTTTGAGATAACCCAAAAACTCCAAAGTAATATGCAGATTCTCCGGCTTTACCCACTTCGCCGGAATCTCCGGCCACTTTTTCTGAAAAGGAACTAAGTTCCTTTTCACTCGCTCGGGCAAATTAATGGCAATAAAAATCCGATGTCTTTTCATTTTATTACTCCATCTTGACATAACTTCAATAAAAAGAAAAGATAAAATTAAAGGTATGAAATTCGTTATGAAAAATCCCGGGGAAAATCTGCTGAATTTAGCCCGGAAAATCGGTTATTTTTTCCTGAAACAGGAAAGAGATGAGTTGTCTTTTATCAAGCCCCTGGAAAGAAGCGGTTATCCAAGATTCCATCTTTATCTGAAACAAAATTCTGAAAACCGGGAAATAATTTTTAACCTCCACCTGGACCAAAAAAGACCGGTTTATAAAAACGCACCGGCTCACAGCGCTGAATACGAAAGTCCTTTGGTGGAACGCGAAGCGAAAAGAATAAAACAGACCTTGAAATAAAAAAAGACCCTAAACGGGTCTATCGGTAATAACCCAGCGCTTCCAGGCCGGGAAGTTTTTGGCCGCCGAAAAAGGCGAGCATCGCGCCGCCGCCGGTGCAAAGATGGTCAAATTTATCTCGCAGACCGAATTTAGTCAAAGCGGAGATCGTGTCTCCGCCGCCGGCCAGCTTAAAAGCGCGGTGATTTCGACTGATTTCTTCGGCGATTAGCTTAGTCCCCTCTTCAAATTTCGGCTCCTCAAAATAACCCAAAGGTCCGGACCAAACAAGCATTTTGGCCTCTTTGATTATTTGAGAAAAAATCTTAATTGTTTCCGGACCTATGTCCAGAAGTTCTTCCCCTTTCCTTACTTTGGCCGGCGCCGCTGTTCTTACGTAAACCCTGCCTTTATTATCCGGCGAAACAAGAGCGTCCAAAGGCAAATGAAGATTAGACGAGGTGAGCTCAAATTTTTCAATCTCTTTGACTATTTCCCGGCTCGGCCAGGGCCGACCGAGACAAATTCCTTTAACCGTTAAAATTGTCGTGGCTATCCGGCCGGCGATTAAAAGATGGTCGGCTTTTTCCAAAAAACTTTTAATTACCCTGATTTTACTTTCAATTTTTACTCCGCCGATAACGGCCGCCAGGGGCCGCCAGGGGTTTTCCAAAATCCGGGAAAGAATTTTAACTTCCTTTTCCAGTAAAAGGCCGGCGGCCGAAGGCAGATATTTCGTTATCCCTACTACTGACGCGTGCTGGCGGTGGCAAACGCTGAAAGCGTCGTTGATATAAACATCGGAGAGCCCGGCAAGTTCTTTGGCAAATTCCAAATCGTTTTCCTGCTCTCCCTTGTGAAATCTCAAATTTTCCAGAAGAATTATTTCGCCCGGCTTAATCCGCTCAGTCAAATTCCGAACTTCTTTGCTTAAACAATCAAGGGTTTTTATCGCCGGGAGATTCAGCTCCCGGCTTAATTTTTCTCCGACCGGACCCAATCTTAATCTTTCAACCACCTCGCCTTTCGGCTCGCCTAAATGGCTCATTAAAATTATTCTGGCTCCTTGCTTAATAAGATATTCAATGGTAGGCAGAGTCTGCTTAAGCCGGAAATCGTCTTCAATTTCCCCTTTTTCGTTCAAGGGAAGGTTAAAATCGCTTCTGATTAAAACCCGTTTGTTTTTGAAATTGAAATCTTTAAGAGTTTTCATCTTCTTTTTTCCTCAAGGTTTCTTTCAGAGTTTCTCGTAATTCTTCCAGATTAACCGGTTTTCTGATTCTTTTCTTGTTGAAAAAAACCGGTTCTTCTTTTACCGCTCTTTCCAAAGAAATTGAAGGAGAGTTTTCTTTTTGGAAATAATGATTTTGGGCCGGGGTCGGAGCCGGAGCCGGAGCCGGAGCCGGACCGTTAGAATTTCTTATTTTTTTCAAACAGTTTTTACAGTAAACCGGCCGTTTATTATCGGGTCGGAAAACCACTTTGGTCGGTTTTCCGCAGAGAGAACAAACAGCGTCGTAAAGCGCCGAGGCCTCTGCTTTGAAACCGGAACCGGAAATCTTCGGTTTTGTCCATTCCAAAACCCCTGACCATTTGCTGATTTTTTCTTCAACTTCCTGACGGGGAGTGCCGTATCTTTCCCGGGAAACTTTGATGATTTTTTCTTTGTTGGAAATTTCGGGTCCCGGAAAAGGCGGCAAAGTTTGAGCCGAGAACGGTCTTCCGGCTAATCCGTCAATCATCAGCTTAAGATAAATATCGTATTTTGCCAGATTAACCAGGTCCTGGGCATAAAATTCCGGAGAAAACTCTTTTTCCAGAAACTCGGCGTCCTCGGCGCCGATTCGAAAACAGACCAAAGTACCGACGTTACCGAAGACCGCGTCTCTTACCGTTTCGTCCATCTGGGAAATATACTGATGGGCCAAGATTAAAGACAAACGGTATTTTCTCGCTTCGGACAAAATATTAACAAAGGACTCGGTGGCAAAGTTCTGAAATTCGTCAACGTATAAAAAGAAATCCCTTCTTTCTTCTTCCGGAATGTCAACCCTGGACATAGCGGCCAGTTGCAATTTGGTAACCAAAAGAGCGCCCATCAGCATTGAGTTGTCTTCGCCGATTCTGCCCTTGGAAAGGTTCAAAATCAAAATCTTGCCCTGGTCCATCACTTTTCTCATATCAATGGTTGACTGAACCTGACCGATAACGTTTCTTATCAAAGGAGCGGAAATAAACTGGCCGACTTTGTTCTGAATGGCGGCCGTTGCTTCAATTTCGTAGCGCTGGGTGTAGCGGGCGAACTCGTTGAGCCAGAAAGATTTAACTATGGGGTCGGTGATTTTTTCCACCACTTTTTTCCGGAATTCGGCGTCGGAAAGCATCCGGTTGATTCCCAAAAGAGTGGAGCCGGGATATTCCAGCAGAGCCAAAATTGAATTATTCAGAATATACTCCATTCGGGCCGACCAGACGTCGGGCCAGATTTTTTTGAAAACGCCCATCAATCCGCCGGCAACCAGATGCCGGTATTCCAAGCCGACTTTTTCCATCACGTTAAAAGCAATGGGATATTCCAGGTCGGCCGGATTGACGTAAATAACGTCGTTAATCCGGCTGGAAGGCACGAAATCCAATAATTCCTCGGCCGCTTCGCCGTGAGGGTCAATAAACCCGACACCCCGGCCCTGCTGAATGTCCTGGACAGCCATATTCTGGAGCAAAGCGGTTTTACCCATACCGGTTTTCCCGACCGCGTAAAAATGCCGACGCCGGTCGTCAACTTTTATGCCGAACTTTCTCCGGATATTGCGATAAGTTGTCTCGGCGAAAAAATTTATTTCGTTCATAATTCCGTGGGTAAACCCGGCGGCGCTTCGCCTTTCTTTGATTCAATCCTTTCAACAAAAGGAGCCTGCGCCGGCGCCCGGCCCGGGAAATGGAATAAAGTTGCCAGTTCTTCGGTGTTCAAAATAAAACTGGAGGGAAACTTTTTCGCTAAAGGGAACAAAGGGTCAACCCTTAAACGATATTTCCGGAACAAACTTCTTTTTCTAAAATAGAGCCGGCGCTCTCTGATAAGATTAAGGGGCAGAAACCAGCTCTTCCTTACCTTGGTGATAAAGGGCTGGCCGTAAGGCATTAAAGCATTAAGGTTCTGGGTGGCAAAAGCGGAGAAAAATGAAAGGGCAAAACGCAGTTTTGCCTTAAAAAAGACCTCTTTCTGGCCGAGATAAACAAACCTTACATTGCAGTGATAGCCCCTTTTAGCCATTTTCTGCTCAATTCCCATTACCACTTCCCTTTCCCCGGGCGTAAGAATCATTTCCGGCGGGAAAAAATTTTTTTTCTCTTCCTCGGCTTTTTTGGGCGGCTCGCCGGTCACCATAATATCGGCCGCTTCCAAAAGCATTGGTTTCTGAAAGGTCTTTTTTTCCGTTCTCCGGGCCAAGCGGTCCCTTATTTCTTCTCCTTCTTTCAGCCAAAGAATTCCTTCATCGCCGGCTTTATCTCCTCTTACCGGACAGGCAATTATTTGAATCCAAAGCTGCTCTCCTTTTTTGATTTTTGCCATTGATTCCAAAAGAACGGCCAAGGGGTCAACTCTTTTTTCTTCCAATGGCTCGTGCTCGGTCTCAAATTTAGTATAAGTTTTTATCGGATAAGGATTGGGCTTGATAAGCCGGTAATCGGCGCCCCACAAGTCCCAGTCCTTGTTGGGAATGTCTTGGGGAATATGTCTTGAATAATCTTCGGCCAAAGAAATCTCGACTTCCGGATACTGGGAGTAAATCGCGGCTTCAACCGCGTCCCGGTTTGCTTCGGGAATCCTGATTAAAAAATGGGGAGCTCCGTCAACTGAAACAATCTCAAAAGAATAGGACAAAACAAGCTTTCCGTCAACCCATTTTTCCCACCAATCGGGCGGGTCAAAAACAATCTGCCAAAGATTATCCAGAATCACTTCCATTGCCCGAATCGGTTTCAGAATCTCTTTGGGCATTTTGATTTCCAGGAGAATAAACTTTGTTTTTCTTAAAAAACCGTCCACCCGCCACCAACGCCAGAGAAATAAAAACGGCTTCCCCAAAACAAAAGGAAGCGCCAGCCACCACCAATTTTTAACTATTTGCCAAATCGTAACGAGCATTGGCGAAATTTTTGTAATTAAAATTTTTAATGAATCAAGCATTTAGGAGTAAATCGTTTAACGTTATACGGCGTCGCTGCCCGTTCGGGCATCGTTAAGGGGCATAGCCTAAACGAGCCGCGATGCCCTAAAACCTATAACGACTAACTTTTACAAATTATGCTTCTTTTACGCTGTACCTCCCTTTTTCGTCTTTAAAAAACCAGTCCTTATTCTGAAGGTTTAGAGTAATAGTATTGGCTTTGACCAGACGCTGTTCCTGAACTTTTTCCAAAATTTCCTCCCTGGTCAAAGGTTTTTCCGCCTCTTTGAGGGTTCGGTAAATAACGTCTTTGACCAGACCCGGCTGGTAACCCCATTCCCTTAAAGCGTAAAGTCCCCGGCCGACCAGAACAAAGCGCGGGTCTTTTATCAATTCGTTATGAACCGTTGCGGTCTGAACCGGCTGAAAACAGGGAAAAGGCAGTTTTTCTATCAGTCCGGCGATTTTCTTGAAATGAAGGGGCTGCTCTTTTCTCTTCAAAACCAGATAGGCCCTGTCTTTGAGACCGTGGGGATTGATTTCCAGCCAGCCTTTTAAGCCGTAGCGGTCCTCCGGGTTTTTTTCAATTTCTTTGGAAATTTCCAGACAGGAAAGAAAAATTTTCTCGGGAACGGCCTGGCCGGCCAAAAGTTCTTTCAAAGAAAAAGTTTTCTTTTCTTTGTTGAAGCGGTTCAGGGTTGTTTTTAAAGTATTTTTTAGCTGAGCAATCGCCTGCTTCCCGGTCTCTTTTTCGGTCCAGAAAGAATGAAAAAGATTATCCTCGGGAATTCGCTGAAAATCGTCGCTTAAATTCAAAAGAAAAAAGGCCTGATTTTGAAATTGATTGCCGGCTAAACGTTCCAGCAGTTTCTTTTCTTCTTTGACTCCGCCGAAAGAATTGAGAACTTTTTTGAAATACTGGAAAATTTTTTGCTCTTCCTGAATTTTTTTCTTAAGCTGGCTTACTCCGGCCGCTTCAATCTGTCTTACTCTTTCCCTGGTAATGCCGTAGCCGGAACCGATGGATTCCAGGGTTTCCCGCCCGCCGGATTTCAAACCGAAACGCCGCTCCAGAACCTCGCCGGCCTTGGAAGGCAAACTGTTGATAAAATCCTTACAAATTTTTTGATAATCCAATTTCATATTATATTTTTTAATTTAACCATTTTAAAAAAGGGCTGTCAAGGCTTGAAAAACAAATCTTTGGCATTTTTAGTTGTAATGTCGGCAACTGCCCGGAAATCAGTCTTTTTTATGGCGGCGATTTCCCGGGCAATGTATTTAACGAAAATCGGCTCGTTGCGGCTGCCTTCGCCCTTCGGGCTTCGGCGAGCCAAAGGCGGCGCCAAATAAGGACAATCGGTTTCAATTAAAATTCTTTCCAAGGGAGTTTTTTCTATTACCTCTCTTAAATTTAATTTATAAATTATTCCGTTAAAACCAAGATAAAAACCGAGCCCAAGATATTTTTTGGCTTCGGACCAACTGCCGCTAAAGCAGTGAATTGCTCCTTTTAGTTTATAGTTTTTAGTTTGTAGTTTGTAGTTAAGTATTTCTAAAAGCTCTTTATGGGCTTTGCGACAATGAAAAATTATCGGTAAATTTAATTCTTGAGCTAAGCTAATTTGTTCCGAGAGAATCCCTTTTTGTCTATCCTTAAAACTTCCGTAATCTTTATAATAATCAAGGCCGATTTCGCCAATCGCCGCTACTTTCCCTCCTTCGCCAAGGCTACGGAGGACAAGTTCTTTATATTTTTCTCTGTCAAAATCTTCGTCTCTGGCATGAATCGGATGAAGACCGATTGCCGCCCAAACCCCTTTGGGATATTTTTCGGCAATCTCCACTGCTTTTTTGCTGGTCTGGTAATTTGAACCGACATTTATCAGCCAAACGTCGCGAGCTAAGCTCCTCTTGATAACTTCGTCAAAATCATCTTTAAAATCCCGGAAATTAAGATGAGCGTGAGAATCAATCAGCATATCTTTATTTTCCATTTTATCTTGCTTAAATAATAATTTCAAATTTACTGAATTTTGTTAGAAAAAAAGGGCTGGACCAACGCTTTACGCTGGCCAGCCCCTCATAGGCCCGTTACTTTCCGAAGGCAGCACACCATATGCCGCTTATACCGCCCCAGCCAGTTTTAATAATTGTTTTACTGGCTGTTCCGAGCGCGCCCAATGGATCTCTGCCCAAATGTCCGGCGCCATTCGCCACCAATTCCACACAGGTGGCTCCGCCGACACAAACTCCCTTACCCATTAAAATGGTAGTATCCACCAACGCGCTGCCAGCGGTTCCTAAGGCGCCTACCGGATCCTTGGAAAGATGGCCAACGCCATTTAGCACCAGCCCCGTACAGACGGCTCCGCCGGAATAAACTCCCTGACCCATCCAAATAGTGGTATCAACCATTGCCGCGCCGCCTGTTCCGAGCGCGCCTACCGGGTCCCTGGAAACATGGCCTATTCCGTTAAGGCCCAAACCGAGAAGACCGCCTTTGGCCTCAACGTTCACGGTAAAAAACAAAACGAGCAAAACTGCCATAAAAATAAATTTAATTTTGCGCTTCATAATATTCGCTCCTTATAAAAAACCTGATTAACGTGAAAAACAACGAAATTCTGACAATACTCTTCTCCTTTCTGCCTTTCCGGCCAAACCTTATTATTTTGTCAAAAAACTATAAAAACTATTACCCTCTTTCTCTATAGATATTATATTGTCCCTGATTTTTTGTCAAATTTTGGGAAATAAAGGCACGGCTCTTTTTTTGATTCTTTCGGCTGTTTCCGGCAAAAACGGCTCAAGTAATTCCGCGATATTGTCTAAAGCAACTAATAAATTACTAATAACTTTTTGATTTTTGATTTTTGATTTTTGATTTTTGTTCTGCCAGGGTTTTTTTTCTTCAATATATTTATCGCAAAAACCAATCAAATCCCAAACTGCCCTCAAAACTTCGTTAAATCTAAAATTTTCCAAGTTTTTCTTATAACTGTTTTTTACTTCCTTAATCTTGTTTTTTAATTTTGTCCCGCATTTTGCGGGATTAAATTTTTTAATTTTTAATTTATCGGCCATAGCGCTGACTCTGGCAACCAAGTTCCCTATCCCCGAAGCCAAATCAGAATTGTATCTCTGCTCAAATTTTTCATAAGTGAAATCGCCGTCCTCGCTGTATGAAATTTCCCGCAACAAAAAATACCTTACGGCGTCAGCCCCATATTTTTCCACCAATTTAAAAGGGTCTACGACATTACCCAAACTTTTTGACATTTTTTCTCCGTCTGCCGTAATAAAACCGTGAACAAAAATCTTTTTAGGCAAAGCCAATCCCAGCGACAAAAGCATAGCCGGCCAAATCAAGGTGTGGAATTTTAAAATATCCTTGCCGATGCAATGAACGTCAGCCGGCCAGTATTTCTGGAGTTTTTGGTTGTTTTCGGCATAACCGATTCCGGAAATGTAATTGGAAAGAGCATCGGCCCAAACATATATTGTCTGGGAGGAATCGCCGGGAACCGCAATCCCCCACTGCAAACTTTTTCTCGGCCGGGAAAAACTGATGTCGCCAATTCCCGTTTTCAAATAACCCAGAACCTCGTTTTTTCTGGTTTCGGGAATAATTCCTAATTGCTCTTTCTCTATTTTTTCTTTAATTTTGGGTAAATATCTTGAAAGCCGGAAAAAGTAATTTTCCTCTTCCACTAAACCCGGTTTTATTTTATGAATCGGGCATTTGCCGTTTACTAAATCTTTTTCGGTAAAAAAGGTCTCGCATCTTTCGCAATAAATTCCTCTATATTTTTTTTTATAGATATCGTCCTTTTCTTTTAATTTTCGCCAAACTTTTTCCACGGCCGGCCAATGTCTTTTTTTGTCAGTGGTCCTGATAAAATCATCGTTAGATAAATTTAAATTTTTCCCAAGCTCTTTGAATTTTTTGGAGATTTTATTTGTAAAATCCTGCGGCTTCTCATTGGCCTCGGCCGCTGCTTTGGCGATTTTAATTCCGTGTTCGTCAGTGCCGGTCAAGAAAAAAACATCCTCGCCCAAAAAACGATGATAACGGGCCAAAACATCGGCCTGAA
>CAYNAT010000004.1:0-19118 GCA_964395685.1 uncultured Candidatus Saccharibacteria bacterium
AAATAAAAATTGTAAAAAACCGATGAGGAAAATTATTCATAAAGAATTGGCGGTCAGGAAAATATGGGGGCATAAGCTAACTGGCAAACTACTGGTCTCCAAAACCGGTTTTCTAGGTTCAAATCCTAGTGCCCCCGCTAGATGATAGGGCTTCGGCGGGCAAGGCCCGTAAAATTATTATGGAGGATAAAAACAAAGATAAAAAAATGGAAATGGAGGAATATCAGGAGCTTTGCCGGAGATACGTGAAAAAATTTGAGACCGAGAAGGAGAAAATTTTGACCTGGGGCTTGGGAATCGCCGGCGAAGCCGGGGACGTTGCCGGCTGTATTAAAAAGACCTATATTCACGAAAACGACCAGACAGCCGGCATAAAAGAAAATTTGGGTGATGTTTTGTGGTACATTGCGGTTATCTGCAATTTTTACGGCTGGAATATGAGAGAGCTTTTGAAGGAGAATATGGAAAAACTGGAAAAAAGATACCCCCGGGGATTTAAATTGGAAGAGGCGAAAAGAGGCGGAGAAAGAGTGGACTGGAACGAGAAATAGGGATAAAATAAAAAACTATGACGCCGGAGAAATTTTTTTTAACCAAAGGAGCGGGCATTCACAAAGACCAGCTTGGTTCTTTTGAGCTGGCTTTGAGAGCCGCCCGGATAGAAAAATTTAATCTGGTTTCCGTTTCCAGTATTTTACCGCCCAACTGCAAACAGATGCCAAGGGAAGAGGGTTTAAAATCTTTAGGAGCCGGTCAGATTGTTTATACGGTAATGGCCAGGAACGCTACCAATGAACCCAATCGTTTGGTTTCAGCGGCCATCGGCATTGCTCTGCCCAAAGAAAACAATCGTTACGGCTATTTATCCGAGCACCACGCTTTCGGCGAAAAAGCGGAGATTTCCGGCGAATACGCCGAGGATTTGGCGGCAACGATGTTAGCCACTACTCTGGGCGTAGAGTTTGATCCGGCCAAGGCCTGGGAAGAAAGAGAGCAGATTTACAAAGCCAGCGGCAACATTTTTAAAACCAGTCACATCTGTCAGTCAGCCGAAGGCAATAAAGACGGCTTGTGGACCAGCGTTGTTGCGGCTGTGGTCTTCATCACTGATTAAAAGAAAAAATTATGGCGGTTTTAGAAGTCAAAAAATTCAATGACCGGGTTTTGAGGAAAAGGTGCAGAAAAGTCAAGGAGATTGGCCAAGATATTAAAAATCTGGCCGCTGATATGATTGAGACGATGGAAAAAGAAGAGGGCATTGGTTTGGCCGCGCCTCAGGTTGGGGAACTGAAAAGAGTAATCGCGGTTCAGACCGGTTTTCAGGACCGGTCATTTTTGGCCTTGGTTAATCCCAGGATTTTAAGAAAGAGCCGGGAAAAAGAAGAAGGAAAAGAGGGTTGTTTGAGTTTCCCCGGGATTTTTCTGGAAATAAAAAGAGCCGGAGAAATTGAAGTGGATGGCCTGGACCTGAACGGAAAAAAAATCAAAATAGAGGCCCAAGGAGTTTTAGCCAGAGTTCTTCAGCACGAAATTGACCATTTGGATGGAATTTTGTTTTTTGACCGTTTAAGTTTAATTAAAAAAATAAAATTCAAACTGCGACTACGAGAACAGTTCTCGTAGTATTATGGACTTGATTGATTCCCTAATTAAAGCCGGCTGGCTGAAAACAGCCAGAATAATTGAGGCCTTTCAGAAAATAAAAAGGGCTGATTTTTTGAGAGAGGATATGCGGGGATTGGCCGAATTGAACGAGGCCCTGCCCATTGGTTGCGAGCAGACGATTTCCCAGCCCCTGACCGTGGCTTTTATGCTGGAACAGCTGCAGCCGGAAAGGGGTCAGAAGATTCTGGACATCGGTTCCGGCTCCGGTTGGACCAGCGCTCTTTTAGCCCGGATAACAGGGGAAAAAGGGAAAGTTATAGCTTTGGAAATTATTCCGGAATTAAAAAAGTTCGGAGAGAAAAACGTCGGCAAATATAATTTTGTGGAGAAGGGGATTGTCAAATTTATTCGGGCCAACGGTTCCAGAGGATATAAAAAAGAAGCGCCTTATGACCGGATTTTGGCTTCGGCTTCAGCCGGGGAAATTCCGTTCGCCTGGAAAGAACAATTAAAAATAGACGGCAGAATAGTGGCGCCGAAGGGGAATTCAATCTGGACGATTATTAAAAAATCAGAAAGCGATTTTGAAGAGATTGAACATCCGGGTTTTGCTTTCGTGCCATTAGTTAATCAATAAAATAGTTTATGAAATACTTTTTCGTTTTTACAATCATTATCCTTCTTTCCTTGTTTTTTCTCTGGCAGGGGATTTTTCTAGCTAAAGAACTCGGTTCCGAAAAAAGCGAGAATTTTTTAGTTAAAAAAGGCCAGGGAGTAATGGAAATCGCTTCTGATTTGGAGGGGCGGGGCATAATTAAAAGTAAATATTTTTTCCTGCTTTACGTTTTGAGCCAGAAAAAAGAAACCGAGCTTATAGCCGGTCAATACCAGTTGTCGCCGGCAATGAACGTTCCGGAAATCGTGGACAAATTTGTTTCCGGAGATTGCTTAAAAAAAACAATCACCATTATTGAGGGCTGGACGATTAAAGACATTGAAAAATATCTTAAAATGGGCGAAATAGATCCGGCTTTGGAAGGTTATCTTTTTCCCGACACCTACGAGATTTCACCGGAAGACGGCCTGGCAGAAATTATCGGAAAAATGCGGCAAAATTTTGAGAAAAAATTAACTCCGGAATTACGGGAAGAAATCGCCAAACAGGGCAAAACGATTTCCCGGATAGTCATCATGGCTTCTTTATTGGAAAAAGAAGTTCAGACCCCGGAAGACAAAAAAATCGTGGCCGGAATTTTAGAGAAAAGATTAAAAAATAATATGCCCCTGCAGGTTGACGCCACCATTACTTATCTTAGCGGCCGAAAAACAACCGAAATCAGCAAAGAAGAATTAGCCGTTGATTCGCCCTACAATACTTATAAATACAAAGGTCTGCCGCCGGGCCCGATTTGCAATCCCGGCCTGGAAAGCATTGTGGCCGCGATTTACCCGATTGAAAGCGATTACTGGTTTTATCTTTCCGCTCCGGACGGCGAAACCATTTTCAGCAAAACTCTTCAGGAACACAATCGGGCCAAAGAAAAATATTTGAAATAAACTCTATTAGAAAGCTTGTCTTTTTAAAAGAGCTGAACTAAAATAAATTAAAATGAAGAAAAAGATTAAAAAAACCAAAAAAACCAAAAAAACCGAGAAAGCGAGAAAGAGGGTTTTAGTTCCTGACCAGACGTTGAAGAAAATCAAGGTGAGGGTAATCGGCATTGGCGGCGGAGCCGGTTCCATTGTTTCGGAAATCGCTTCCCGTTTGAAAAAAGCGGATTTTGTGGCGGCCAACACCGATGTCCGGGCCTTGAAAGCGATAAAAAAAGCCAAAAAATTCCACTTCGGCCAGAACGAAACCGCTGGCTTAGGCACGGGTATGAACGTGGAGTTGGGAGAAGCGGCGGCCGAGGCGGCCAAAGAAAAGATAAAAAAACTTTTTGAAGGTCAGGATTTAGTTGTGATAATTGCCTGTCTGGGCGGTGGAACCAGTTCCGGCGCCACTGCCGTTTTCAGCAGAATTTCCAAAAGTCTCCCCTGTCTTACTTACGGAATTTTTACCCTGCCTTTTAAGTTTGAAGGCGAAAAGAAAACCGAAATCGCCCGGGATGGTTTGGAAAAAATAAGGCCTCATCTTAACGCTTTTTCCATTATTCCCAACGAAAGAATTTTTCAACTGATTGACAAAAACACGGCCTTAAAAGAAGCGCTTTCGGCAATCAACGAACGTTTGATCGGCAATCTGGAAGGACTGATAGAGATGATTTATGCGCCGGGCTTAATCAATATTGATTTCGCCGATTTGAAAACGATTTTGGCCGGTCGGGCCAAATTGGCTTATTTAAACGCAGTTGAGCTCGGTCAGACCAACGGGGGGGAGGCGGCCAAAAAACTCATTTCCAGCCCCCTTTATCCTTACGCCATAAAAGGCGCTAAGGGGATTTTATATAATATTGTCGGCGCCAAAGAACTTCAGCTTAGCGAGGTTTCCCAGATATCAAAACTCATTTCCGAACTGGCCAATAAAAAAGCCAAAGTTATTTTCGGTATCGGCCAGAACCAAAAATACAAAGAAAAAATCAAGATTACTTTATTGGCAACCGGCTGCGGTTTGAAAAAGGAACCGGAATCAAAGTCCAAGCCGAAGTCCCGGCCCAAGCCCAAGCCAAAACCAAAGCCGCTGCCGCCTCCAAAACCAATAACTCCTAAGCCTAAGCCGAAACCGAAATCCAAGCCAAAACCCAGGCCCAAGCCGAAACCGAAAATTCAGCCGCCTTCCCGGCAAATGGAGCTAAAAGTAAGGCGAAACGCTCTTCAGGTTAAAGAAGCGGTGAAAGAAGAAGAAAAAGAAATTTTGGAAAAAGAGAAATTATGGGATGAGCCGGCCATATTAAGACGGAAGAACAACGAACAATAAATATTCCAGATTTTAAACCCGACATTGTCGCGGCTTAATGTCGGGCTTAAAATCTCCCAATTAGATGAATATTACAAAAGCAATTATACCCTTGGCAGGTTTAGCCAGCAGATTTTTACCCCTTTCAAAAGTACTGCCCAAAGAATTTTTTCCCTTGGCTGATTTGCCGATGATTCATTACGTTGTGTCCGAAGCCAAAGAAGCGGGAATCAGGGAGATAATTTTTGTTTTAAATCCGACAAGAAAAAAAGTTCTGGATTATTTCAAGAGTTCTTTGAAAGTTGAGAAAATTTTAAAAGAGCGAAAAAAAGAAAACATTTTAAGCGAGCTGAAAAAAAACGAAGAATTTTTTAAGAATATTTCTTTCTCCTATGTTTTACAAAAAAATCCTTTGGGCGACGGCCAGGCCGTTTTGCAGGCGGCAAAATCAGTAAAAGGAGAAGCGGTCGCCAACATTTATGTGGACGATATTTTTGATTCCAGAACTCCGGCCGTTTTGCAGCTGGCAAAAGTTTTTAAAACCTGCCAGAAGCCGGTTATCGGACTTTATCGTCTGCCAAAAGAAAAAATATCTCATTACGGCTCGGTGGCGGTGGAAAAAATCGCCAGCCGTCTTTACAAAATTAAAAAAATAGTGGAAAAGCCGGCCCTGAAAGAAGCGCCCTCTGATTTAGCCATTGTCGGCCGCTATATTTTAACTCCGGAAGTTTTTGATTATCTGGGAAAGGCCAAGCCGGGTAAAAAAGGCGAAATTTATCTGGCCGAGGTTTTAAACGACCAGATGCTCAAAGAAGGGAAAGTGATTTACGGTTACGAACTGGAAGGAAACTGGCTGGAATGCGGAGACAAATTAAGATGGTTGAAATCAAATCTTTATTTGTCTTTGAAACACCCGAAATACGGCTCCGAGCTGAGGGACTATCTCAAAGAAATAAAATAATTTTATGACAAAATTCATTTTCGTGGCTGGCGGAGTAATGTCCGGCATCGGCAAGGGCGTGGCCGTGGCTTCAATCGCCAGAATTTTGAAAAGCCGGGGATTTCGGGTAACAGCCGTTAAAATTGACCCCTATATTAATGTTGATGCCGGCACTATGAACCCTACCGAGCACGGAGAGGTTTTTGTGACTGAGGACGGTTTGGAGTGCGACCAGGATGTCGGTAATTACGAACGGTTTTTAGGTGAAAATATTTACGCAGACAATTACTTAACCACCGGTCAAGTTTATCGGGCCGTTATTGAGCGGGAAAGAAATTTGGAATATCAGGGTCGTTGCGTGGAAGTGGTTCCCGACATTCCCGAAGAAGTAATTTCCCGGCTTAAAAAAGCGGCCAAAAAAAGTAAGGCTGATTTTATTTTGACTGAAATCGGCGGCACGGTCGGAGAATATCAGAATATGCTTTTTTTGGAAGCGGCTCGAATACTTCGTTTAAGCCGGCCTAAAGACGTTCTTTTTATTCTGGTAAGTTATCTGCCGATTCCCAAAATGATTGGCGAGATGAAAACCAAGCCCACCCAGTACGCGGTAAGAACCTTAAATTCGGCCGGAATCCAGCCGGATATAATTCTGGCCCGTTCAGCCTTGCCTTTGGACGAAGTCAGAAAAAAGAAAATTTCAATTTTCTGCAACGTTTCAGCCAAAGACGTAATCTCGGCCCCGGACATTGAAACGATTTACGAAATTCCCCTTAACTTTGAAAAAGAGAATTTGGGCGCCCGGATTTTAAAAAAACTTGAGATTCGGCAAAAACCAAAAAAAGACCTTAAGGACTGGCGGAAACTGGTCAGGACCATCAAAAACAGCCGGGAAAAAGTCAAAATCGGCATTGTCGGAAAATATTTTAAAACCGGAAAATTCACCCTAACCGATTCTTACATTTCGGTTCTGGAAGCGATTAAGCACGCCGCTTATTTTTTTGGCAGAAAACCGGAAATTTTCTGGCTTTCAGCCGAGGATTACGATAAAAATTCCCAAAGCTTGAAAGAGTTAAAGGAATATGACGGGATAATCGTGCCGGGCGGATTCGGAATCAGGGGTATTGAGGGGAAAATCAAAACGATTGAATTCTGCCGGAAAAATAAAATTCCCTTTTTGGGACTTTGTCTGGGAATGCAGCTGGCCGTGATTGAATTTGCCCGAAACGTCTGCGGATTTAAAAAAGCCGGTTCAACCGAGTTTGAAAAAAAATGTTTGGAGCCCCTGATTGACGTGATGCCGGAGCAAAAAGTTCTTTTGAAAGAAAAAAAATACGGCGGCACGATGCGTTTGGGCGCTTACCGGTGCAAAATAAAACCGGGAACAATAAGTTCCCGGGCTTATCAAAGCAATTTAGTATCCGAGCGTCATCGTCACCGCTACGAGTTAAATAATCAATACCGAGCCATTCTGGAAGAAAGAGGCCTGGTAATGGCCGGAGTCAATCCGGAAAAAAATTTAGTGGAAATAATTGAAGTCAAAAATCATCCTTTTTTTCTGGCCGTTCAGTTTCATCCGGAATTCAAATCAAGACCTTTAAGACCCCATCCCTTATTCCGGGAGTTTATCAGAGCCAGCACGAAAAGCAGAAAAAGGAACTAAGTTCCTTTTTCTTATTCCACATTAACAAATTTTACTGTTCTCTGGGAGTCGTCAAATCTTTTTTTTCTTTTGGCGTTGAATTTTACCTTGCCTTGTTTGAGGGCAAAAAGAGTATTGTCTTTTCCCATTTTGACGTTTTCGCCCGGCAGAAATTTTGTTCCCCGCTGACGGATAATTATCTGACCCGGTTTGACTTCCTGTCCCTCAAAAAGTTTAACTCCCAGATATTTCGGCAGGGAATCCCTGCCTAATTTTGTCGCTCCGGTTGCTTTTGTTTTCGCCATATAAAAATTATGTTATCAAAAATTGTTTATTTTGTCAAAAATCATAAAAAAGAGATAACCTTGTTTGCGATTGTTTTTTTGCTTTCTTTATTGTCTTTCGCGGTCGGCTATCTCGCTTCAAAATTATGAAAACAGCGATTATCGGCGCCGGCATTTGCGGTTTGTATCTGGCTTGGAAGTTTGCTGAAAAAGGCCACTATGTAACGGTTCTGGAAAAAAAAGCGGAAATCGGCAACGATGTCTGCTCCGGTCTTTTCTCGGAAAGAATTTTAGATTTTATTCCTCAAAGTCGGAAACTAATCCAAAACAGAATAAATTCGGTTTTTTTGAACTTTCCCGGAAAAAAAATAAAAGTGGTTTTTTCCAAACAATTTTTAGTAATGTCCCATTTTAAACTGGACAGATTGGTCGCTGCCTTGGCCCGGGAAGCCGGAGCCAAGATTGTCTTAAATTATAATGTTTCATCAATGCCCGAGGGTTACGACCGGCTCATCGGCTGCGACGGCGTTGATTCATTTGTCCGAAAAAATTTAGGCCTTCCGGAACCGAACTGCCGACTAGGAATTTTAGGATTTACCGAGACCCGGGTCTCTGATATTTCTTCGGTGGAAACCTGGCCTTGCCGGAACGGCTTTATCTGGAAAATCCCGCGAGGCGCGGGAACGGAATACGGAATAATCGCTGATTTGATTGAAGCCAGGCAAATTTTCAGTCAATTTTTGGAAAAAAATAAAATTGTTTTAGAAAGGGTTAAAGCGAAAAAAGTGCCTCAAGGTTTTATAATGCCCAAAAATTATTCAATTGCTCTTTGCGGCGACGCGCTCGGCTTGACCAAGCCCTGGTCCGGCGGCGGCGTTGTCTGGGGATTGACCGCGGCCCAAATTCTTTTGAAAACTTTTCCGGATTTTATAAAATACAGAAAAGCGATGAAAAGATTTTTTCTGCCAAAAATTATTTTTTCCAGAGCAGCGGTAAAATTGGTTTATTTTCTGGGATTTAGAACTCCCTGGCTTTTGCCGAAAGAAACTAAAATGGAATCTGACTTTCTGTTGTAAAAAAATAAAAATTGTTTTATAATTCTAAAATATGCCGGAACAAAAAATTCCAAAACATCTGGCGATTATCATTGACGGCAACCGGCGTTGGGCCAAAAAAAGAGGCCTTACTTCTTTTGAAGGCCATAAAAAGGGTTTGGAAAACGTTGAGAAAATAGGGGATTGGGCGAAAAAACGGGGAATAAAGATTTTAACTCTTTACGTTTTTTCCGTTGAAAACTGGCAAAGGAAGAAAAAAGAAGTAAATTATTTGATGAAACTTTTATCTCGGGCTTTTGGTGGAAAAAACATTAAGAAACTTCTTCAAAAAGGCATAAAAATGCAGGTAATCGGACAGAAAGAAAGATTGCCAAAAGCCCTTCAGGAGCAGATAAAAAAGGCCGAGGATTTGACAAAAAATAATAAAGAAGGTATTTTAAATTTGGCTCTTTCTTACGGCGGCCGGTCGGAGATCGTTCAGGCGATAAAAAAAATCGTTAAAAAGAAAATTCCGGTTGAAAAAATAGACGAGGATTTGATTAATCAGGAACTTTGGACCGCCGGCTTAGCGGAGCCGGATTTAATTATCAGGACCGGCGGCGAGCAGCGGCTTTCCAATTTTTTAACCTGGCAGTCAATTTATTCCGAATTTTATTTTACCAAAAAAAACTGGCCCGAATTCAGCGAGCAGGATTTGGACGAAGCGCTCAAAGATTTTTCCCTCCGCCAGCGAAGATTCGGAAAATAAAAAATAAACCCCGATTAATAATCGGGGTGGAATCACAATTTTAGTATAGCAAACCCAGACACCTTGTCAAGAAAAAAACACCTATTGGTTTTAGGCGTTTTAGGATAAAAATCGAGAGAAAGTAGGCTCAATCAGACCCTCCGGAGTGGGGAAAATTGAGAGAGTGAAGGTTTCTGAGTTGATGGTGGAGACATTTAACCCTTTCCGGGAGATGAAAAATCATCCTTCAACGGTTCCTTTCATACGCCGTATAGTGTTTCCACTATTCCCATCATATCTCTTGCCCGGATATTCTCAACTTCCTACTTTCTCTTTTGCGAACTAATTAATTTGTAGCAAATTAGATTATAAATGTCAAGGTTTGAAAATTAAGTCATTAGAAATTTATTAAAAATTAAAAATTAGAAATTCAAAATTAGAAATTAGCCTTTGAGAGGCCCGACCTCTCTAAGGCTTACGTAGTTTTTTAGAGGTCGGGTCTCTATTAAATTTATGCCACGACAATATCCAATTGAAAGAGTGCGCGATATCGGCATTATTGCCCATATTGACGCCGGCAAAACGACCGTTACCGAACGGGTGCTTTTTTATACCGGAATTTCCCATAAAATCGGCGAAGTCCACGAAGGCCAGGCAATTATGGACTGGATGGAGCAGGAAAGGGAAAGGGGGATTACCATTACTTCGGCCGCCACCACCTGTTTCTGGACGCCCGGGGATTTGGAGCGGGACAAAAAAAACGAATACCGGATAAATATCATTGACACGCCGGGCCATATTGATTTTACAGCCGAGGTTCAGCGCTCGCTCCGGGTTCTGGACGGCGCGGTGGTTGTTTTTGACGGCGTGGCCGGCGTTGAGCCCCAGTCGGAAACGGTCTGGCGCCAGGCCGACAAATTCAGAGTACCGAGAATTTGCTTTATCAACAAACTTGACCGGATGGGCGCCGATTTCAAAAAGAGTTTGGATTCAATTTTTCAGAAATTAACGCCCAACGCGGTCGCCCTTCAGATTCCCATCGGTTTGGAGCAGGAGCATCAGGGAGTGATTGACCTTCTGGAAATGAAAGCCCTGAAATTTGAAGGCGACTACGGCCAGAAAGTCAAAAAAGAGGAGATTCCGGAAAACTTACTGGTCGAAGCAAAAGAATGGCGGCAAAAAATGCTGGAAAAAATCGCGGCTGAAGATGAAAAACTTTTAGAGAACTATCTGGCCAAAAAAGAAATTCCTTTGGAAGAGCTTAAAAAAGTTTTACGAAAAGCGGTTCTGGAATATAAACTGGTGCCGGTTCTCTGCGGTTCGGCTCTGAAAAACAAAGGGGTTCAGCCCCTTTTGGACGCGGTTTGCGATTATCTGCCCGGGCCCAAAGATTTAGCGGCCGTTAAAGGCATTATTCCCAAAACCGGCCTGGAAACGGAAAGAAAGCCCGATGATTCGGAAAAGTTTTCCGCTTTGGTTTTCAAGGTGGCGGCCGACCCTTACGTCGGCACTTTGAGTTATTTCCGGGTTTATTCCGGCACTCTGTCCGCCGGTTCTTATTTGCTTAATACCACAACCGGTGAAAAAGAAAGGATCGGCCGGATTCTGAGAATGCACGCGGCCGAGCGCGAGGAGGTAAAAGAAGTTTTTAGCGGCGATATCGCGGCCACGGTCGGTCTGAAAAATACCGGCACCGGTCAGACCCTTTGCGACGAATCCGCGCCCCTTATTCTGGAGCAGATTGTTTTCCCCGAGCCGGTAATTTCCATCAGGATTGAGCCGAAAACAAAGGCCGACCAGGAAAAAATGGGAATAGCCCTGAAAAGATTGGCCGACGAGGACCCCACTTTCAAACTTAAAAGCGATCTGGAAACCGGCGAAACGATTATTTCCGGAATGGGCGAACTGCATCTGGAAATTCTCGTTGAGAGAATGAAACGGGAGTTCAAGGTTGAGGCCTCGGTCGGCCGGCCCCAGGTTGCTTATAAGGAAACAATCAAAGAAGAAGCCGAGGCCGAAGGCAAGTACATCAGGCAGTCGGGCGGCCGGGGTCAGTACGGTCATGTCTGGTTAAGGGTTAAGCCCAGAGAGCGGGGCAAGGGGTTTGAGTTTTTGGACGAGATTAAAGGCGGCATTATTCCCCAGGAATTTATACCGGCCGTGGAAAAAGGGATAAAAGAAGCGCTGGACAAGGGGGTCTTGGCCGGTTATCCTTTGATTGATTTGGAAGCCGCTTTATACGACGGTTCTTTCCACGAAGTTGACTCTTCGGAAAACGCTTTTAAGATTGCCGGCTCAATGGCTCTTCAAGCCGCGGTCAGGCGGGCAAAGCCGGTTTTGCTGGAGCCGATTATGAAATTGGAAGTAATCGTGCCCGAGGAATTTTTCGGCGACACGGTCGGCGATTTATCGGCCCGGCGGGGCAGGATTGAGGAAACCGGCGACCGCTTCAATCTTAAAATCATTGAGGCCAAAGCGCCTTTGGCCGAGATGTTCGGCTATGCCACCAGCTTGCGTTCCTTGACAGAGGGAAGAGGAACCTTTACAATGGAATTTGACTGCTACGAAGAAGTTCCTCAAAACATCAGCCAGGAAATAATTGAGGGCAAAAGGCGGTAACTGACTTGACTTTTATTATTAGTTTTAATAAGATAAAAACATAATAATTCGCTTCGCGAATTTTCTGATTTCCGCGGATTAATAGCGGATTTACACTGATTATCAGTGGCAATCCGCTATCATCAGTGTAAATCAGTGATTTTGCGAAGCAAAATAAATCATGGCGGAAAAAGAAAAATTTGAGAGGTCAAAACCTCACGTTAACATCGGCACAATCGGTCACGTTGACCACGGGAAAACCACCTTAACCGCGGCCGTTCTTCACGTTTTGAATTTGAAAGGTTTAAGGGCTTCGGAAAGAAGCGTTGATCAGATTGACGCGGCGCCCGAGGAAAAAGCCCGGGGTCTGACTATTTCCGTTTCCCACTTGGAATACGAATCGGAAAAAAGGCATTACGCTCACATTGATTGTCCGGGCCACGCCGACTATATTAAAAATATGATTACCGGAGCGGCCCAGATGGACGGAGCGATTTTGGTTGTTTCGGCTCCGGACGGCCCGATGCCCCAGACCCGGGAGCACATTCTGCTTGCCCGTCAGGTGGGCATACCTTCAATCGTGGTCTTTCTGAATAAGGTTGACCAGGTTGACGACCCGGAAATCGTTGATTTAGTGGAATCGGAAGTTCGGGAGCTTTTGAAAAAATACGAATTCCCGGGCGACGAAATTCCCATTATCCGCGGTTCGGCTCTCAAGGCGCTGGAGGCGAAATCAGCCGACGAGGAGACGGCCAAGCCGATTCTGGAACTGGTAAGCAAGCTGGACGAGTACATTCCCGAGCCGACCAGAGACATTGAAAAGCCCTTTTTAATGGCCATTGAAGACGTCTTCTCCATTGAAGGCCGGGGAACTGTTGCTACCGGTAGAATAGAAAGAGGAATAGTTAAAGCCAACGAAGAAGTGGAGTTAATCGGTCTGCGGCCAACCGCTAAAACCGTGGCCGTAAGCATTGAGATGTTCAACAAGATTCTTGACGAAGGCCGGGCCGGCGACAATGTTGGAATTTTGCTCCGCGGCCTGAAAAAAGAAGAAGTGGAAAGAGGTCAGGTTTTGGCCAAGCCGGGCAGCGTTACGCCCCATACCGAGTTTGAAGGCGAGATTTACGTTTTAACCAAAGAAGAAGGCGGCCGGCACACTCCTTTTTTCAAGGGCTACAAGCCCCAGTTTTATATCAGAACAACCGACGTTACCGGAGACGTGTTTTTGCCCGAAGGAACGGAAATGGTAATGCCCGGGGACACGGTAAGTTTGAGGATAAATTTGATTGTTCCGGTCGCTCTGGAAGAAAAGCAGAAATTCGCCATCAGAGAAGGAGGCAAGACGGTCGGAGCAGGCGTAGTGACCAAAATCATAAAATAAAAAATGCCAAGCGAAGAAGTAAAACCGCGGCTGCGAATAAAACTTAAGGCCTACGATTACAAGGTAATTGACAGCAGTGCCAAGCAGATTGTGGAAACGGCTTTGAGATACGGAGCCGAGGTTTCCGGACCGGTTCCTTTGCCGACCGAGATTCACAAGTACACGGTCAATCGCTCTTCCTTTATTCACAAGGACAGCCGGGAGCAGTTTGAGATGCGGATTCACAAACGTTTGATAGACATTTTGAGCCCGGCCTCAAACGTCATAGACGCCCTGATGAATTTGACTTTGCCGGCCGGCGTGGATATTGAGATTAAGTTGTAAAATGATACGAATAATTAATAAATAATTTTTGCTTGTATTTTTGGCTAGTCTGGGTTATAATAAAAACTGGGCTTAGCCCAGTTTTTCGTTATTACAATTATTATGAAATTTATGCTTGCCAGGAAAAAAGAAATGTCCCAGATTTTTGACCAGAAAGGAAACGTTGTTCCGATAACTTTATTGGAAGCCGGACCTTGTTTTATTACTCAAATCAAAACCAAAGAAAGGGACAAATATCAGGCAGTTCAAATCGGCTTTAAGGAGCTAAGCTCCAAGAAAATAAAAAAGCCCCAAAAAGACAGGCCTTACCGATATCTTAGAGAATTTAACCCCGCTATCAGCGGGACAGAATTCAAAATTGGCGATAAGATTAATGTTTTAATTTTCAAAGAAGGGGACATAGTTAAAATTTCCGGAATTAGCAAGGGCAAGGGGTTTGCCGGAGGTGTAAAAAGATGGGGTTTCCACGGCCGGCCGGCTACTCACGGCACAAAGCACGAGGAGAGAACCATCGGTTCAACCGGCGGCCGTTTCCCTCAGCGGGTGATTAAAGGAAGAAAAATGCCGGGCAGAATGGGCAGCCAGCGGATAACGATTAAAAATCTGAAAATAGTAAAAATTGACCCGGAAAAAAACTTGATTGCGGTAAAAGGCGCGGTCCCGGGCAAGCGAGGAACATTATTAGAAATCAGGGGATAAAGAAATCAGAGATCCGGGTCTCTGGAGATCTTTATACATAAAAAAGCGCCTGCCATAATTGAGCAAGCGCCTTAAAACAAGATAAAGAGCAAATCTGGAAAGTTTTTATTCTTTAAATTTTTTCAATAAAATCTTTCCTTGGATTATCTAAAAATATTACAAATCCTAGGCCGCCAGCTACACTTACATAATATCCCAGCGGTGCGACATCGCAACAAATTTTATTTGCTACCGCCCCTATCAAACCGAAGAAGCACCCTATTAAAAAAATTGCGATATGTTTCATTAGCATCTTTACACCCTTTCACTTGAAGATAAAAAACATTTTTTACTATTTCTATTTTAAATTATATTAATTATGTTTGTCAACCCCCAACAAGCAATTTCATTGGTGTGGGGTAAAAACTTATGAATGTCAAATTATACAGCCAAACAACTTATAACAAGAATTTGGATTGATGAATCAGGTGATTGCGGATTCAAATTTGATAAAGGGTCTTCAAGATTTTTTGTTATTAGCGTAATTTATTTGGTTAACGAAAATAAAATAGAGACATCAATTGATCAACTTAAATTAAAATTAGGATTAAGCAGGGATTACGAATTCAAATTTTCACGTTGCAAAAATAAATTAAAGAAAGAGTTTTTCAAAATAATTTCAAAATTACCTATTCAATATAAAGGAATTGTCGTTGATAAAAAGAAACTTGAACCGCCTGTCTTAAGATTTCAGCCCCAGCAGCTGTATTGTGAGCTAATTAGACGATTGCTTTATGATAATGACCCGCCTTTAGAAAAAGCTATTCTGAATATTGACGAAGCCACGGCCAAGATTCATTATAGAGAATTCAATGCGATTTTGAAGAAATATTTGAGCAAGAATATTGTTAGCGAGATTAGACAAAAGCGATCCAAAAATAATATAATGATTCAAATTGCCGATATGATTACTGGCAGTATTTTTAGAAAATACAAGAAGGGAGATGGCCAATATTATCAAATGATTAAGAATAAAGAAAAAATTCTGATTGAATTTTAATAAAAATCCCACTTACCTGTACTCATAGAGCCCTGGATAAATGGAGATTATTACAAGTATAGCAAAAACCCAAGGACCTTGTCAATAGTATTCGTATACATAAAAAAGCACCTGCCAATTGAGCAAATGCTTTTAAGTAAAGAGCTGATACGCGATTTTTTATGGTGTGCGATGTAGAGGTTTATCTGACTGGATAACCCAAGATAACACGAAGAGAAACAGACATCCTATAAGTAGGAAAATCCAGCCAAGACCTATAGAGCAAAGAGCAAAACCTATCTTCTCGAGGAGAAAACCACCAACCATACCTAAAAATCCCGTTATTAGGACTACTTTAATTGATTTAATATCCATTTTTATCTTATCCATTTTTACCCCTTTCAAAGAACAGTTTAATTTTAACACCGATATCATTATAGTAAATTAAAATATGTTTGTCAACCCCGTAGAAGAATTTCGAAAGATTTTTCTTTGGAAAAATCAAATTTGTGAAACAATTCGAAATTTCTCTACGGGGTCAGGACCTTTTTATGAATATAAAAGTTTACAATCAAAAAGGCGAGGAAATAGGAAAGACCGAGTTGCCGAAAGAGATTTTTGAGGTTCCTTTTAATTCTGACTTGGTTCATCAGGTGGTTTTGAGTCAGCAGTCAAACAGGCGGCAGGGAACAGCCAAAACCAAAGACCGGAGCGAAGTGCGGGGCGGCGGCAAAAAGCCCTGGCGCCAGAAAGGCACCGGCCGGGCCAGACACGGTTCAATCCGCTCTCCTCTCTGGAAAGGCGGCGGCGTGACTTTCGGCCCGAGAACGGAAAAGGTTTATAAAAAGATAATTCCCAAAAAAATGAGGAGAAAAGCCCTTTTTATGGTTTTATCAGCCAAAGCAAAAGAAAATGTTCTTTTAGTTTTGGATAAACTGGAAAGCGAGAAACCGAAAACAAAAATAATGGCCGAGATTTTAAATAAATTATTTTTGAAAAAGGGCTCGGGCCTGATTGTTTTAGCAAAAATGGATAAAAACTTGATCTTGTCTTTAAGGAACATTCCAAAAATCGCCCCAATCCAAGCAAAAGACCTGAATGTTCTGGACCTGCTTAATTATAAATATTTGCTAATGCCAAAAGAAGCGATAAAAGCGATTAAAGAAACATTCCTAAAATAGTTATGAGTATATTAAATATTTTCAAAAAGAAACCCTCCTCCGTCAAAGCTACGGAGGGCAAGGAGGAAAAAGCGGAGGTCGGACTTCCGTCTGCTTCGCCTAAAATTAAACCAGCGAAGAAGGGTTCGGTCAGGGCTTACAGGGTTTTGGTTTCGCCTCATATCACGGAAAAAGCGACCGAGCTGGAAAAAGAAAACAAATACGTTTTTAAGATTTTTTCCCGAGCCAATAAAACGGAAACAGCCAAGGCAGTTGAGGATTTGTACGGAGTAGAAGTTGTAAACGTAAGAATTATCAATGCGCCGAGAAAGAAGAAAAGATTGGCCGGCCAAGCCGGCTGGAAAAAAGGTTATAAAAAAGCCATTGTAAGAATAAAAAAAGGCCAAAAAATTGAAATAATGCCTCGTTAAGCGACAGAGACCCGGGTCTCTGATAGATGATGAAAAAAATATTAAGCAAAAAGAAGCCGGAAAAGAGATTGCTTTTGACCCTGAAAAGAAGAGCCGGCCGGGCAAGGTCAGGCCGGATTACGGTTCGGCATAAAGGCGGCGGCGTTAAAAGACGTTACCGCTTGGTTGATTTCGGTCAGGAAAAAATTGACCTTCCGGCCAAAGTAATTGCCTTGGAATACGACCCTTACCGGACTTCTTTTTTGGCTCTTTTAGAGTATAATGATAAAGAAAAGCGTTATGTTTTAGCCAATAGCGAAATGAAAGTCGGAGAGGAACTGATTTGTTCGGAAAAAGCCCAAATTAAACCGGGAAATCGGATGAAGGTAAAAAATATTCCGGTCGGAACAATGGTTTATAATGTAGAACTGGTGCCGGGTCAGGGAGGAAAAATAGTCAGGTCGGCCGGCGCTTCGGCCAAGGTCTTGGCCCAGGAAGGAAAATACACTAATCTTCAGATGCCTTCCGGCGAGGTGAGAATGGTTTTGGCTGAATGTTTTGCCACTATCGGCGCTGTTTCTCATCAGGATTGGAGATACGAGGTTATCGGCAAAGCAGGCCGGAGCCGTTTAAGAGGCAAAAGGCCGGCTGTCCGGGGCACGGCTATGAATCCGGTTGACCATCCTCACGGCGGTGGCGAAGGAAGAACGCCGATTGGATTAAAATACCCCAAAACGCCCTGGGGCAAACCGGCCCGGGGAGTAAAAACCAGAAAGAAAAAATGGACGGACAAATATATTATTAAAAGGAGAAAGTAAAGGTTTAACACCCGACGTTAAGCCGCGACAACGTCGGGTGTTAAACCTAAACTATTATGGCAAGGTCGCTTAAAAAAGGTCCTTATGTGGACGAAAAATTATTAAAAAAAGTCAGGAAATTAGCAGCCGGTTCAAAAGAGATTATCAAAACCTGGTCCCGGGCCTGCACCATCACTCCGGAAATGATCGGTTTTACTTTCGGCGTTCACAACGGCAAAGAGCATATTTCGGTTTACGTGAGCGAAGATATGGTCGGTCATAAATTGGGCGAGTTTGCGCCGACCACCAGATTCGGCAGGCACGGCGGCAAGATACAGCGGGAGCAGGAAGCCAAAGAAAAAGAAAAAGAAGCGGAAAAGCTTAAAAAAGAATAATGTCAATAACAGCCAGGTTAAATTATTTAAGAATAGCACCCAGAAAAGTTCGTTTAGTTGCTGATCTGATTCGGGGGAAAAAAGTTGAGCCGGCTCAAAGAATTTTAACTTTTACCGTTAAAAAAGCGGCCAAGCCCTTGCTTAAACTGCTTGATTCCGCGCTTGCCGGCGCCAAGCGGAATTTTCAGCTGGAAGCGGCTGGTTTATACGTTTCCAAAATTACGGTTGACGAAGGCCCGAAATACAAAAGATGGATGCCGAGGGCCAGGGGAGCGGCCGGTCAGATTCAGAAAAAGACCTCTCATATTACCTTGGTTTTAAGCGAAATCAGTCCGGTTGAAAAAAGAAAAAGAGGAATAAAAAAGGTAAAGGTTAAAGAAAATAGAGAAGAAAAATTACAAAAACCGCAAAAAGAAAAACTTCGCCCTCCCAAGTTCCGTAAAAGCGGAACTCGGGAGGCTAAACCGAAAATTGGCAAAGGAATAATTAAAAAAATATTCAGACGAAAAGCATTTTAATATGGCTCATAAAGTTCATCCAAAAGCATACCGCCTGCGCCGAATTGGGGATTGGGACACCCGCGGTTTTTACCGAAAACCGGCTCAAACCCTGGAAGAGGATTTTAGAATCAGGGAATTTTTGAGAAAAAAAATCGGCAAGCTGGGAGTAGAAAAGGTTGAAATAGAAAGATTCCCCAATAAAGTAAACCTGATCGTTTTCACGGCCAGGCCCGGGCTTGTTATCGGCCGGGGCGGGGAAGGGGTGGAGGAATTAAAAAGAGAGTTGGAGAAAAAGATAAAGAAAGCTCCGGAAAAAAAGAAAACCGAATTAAGAATTGAAATCAGGGAAATCAAAAATCCCTGGACCTCGGCCGCTTTGGCCGCTCAATGGGTTAGTCAGCAGATTGAAAGAAGAGTGGCTTTTCGCCGGGTTCTGAAACAGGCCCTGGGTAAAATTACGGCCAATAAAGAAATCAAAGGGGCGAGGATAGAGGTTTCCGGACGATTGAACGGTAATGAAATCGCCAGAAGAGAATGGTTGGCCCAGGGAAATCTGCCCCGTCAGACCCTGCGGGCCGAGATTGATTATAGCCAAGCCGAGGCCTTTTGCACTTACGGCGTTATCGGAGTCAAGGTCTGGCTCTACAAAGGCGAAAAATTTGAATAAAAGCATGGCAAATTAAATTATGG
>CAYNAT010000004.1:19128-24907 GCA_964395685.1 uncultured Candidatus Saccharibacteria bacterium
AATTTGAATAAAAAAGCATCTGCTTATTAAACAGGCACTTTAAGAACAAAAAATGAAAAATTGAATTTATTTGCTTTTGCTTATTGATTTTCTAGAATGCCTTTTGATAAAGCTTTCTACTCCTATCAGAAAAACCGCTATCAACCAGAGACTTCCTCCTACTCCTAAAATTATCCTTGAGGTCCGCGAGAAATTGGTTCTCCTGGCGGAGTGAATAATTGATTCAGCGCAAAAATTATTACTAAAACTATTCCAACTCCAAGCATTATTGCACTTATTCTAAACCCTATCTTAATTATTGACATTTTATTTCCCTTTCAAAAGAGCAATTTACTTCACTTTTTCACTAATAATATCAATAGCAAATTAAATTATGGTTGTCAAGGATTTAAAGCAAAGCTTTAATAAAAGTAAATTAAATTGTCAAAGAGGGCTTGACAAAGGTTTTGGGTTTGCTAAACTAAATATAGTTAATCCCACCGCTCTCTCGGTTCGCCGGGACGGCGGTCTTATTTTTCATGAATAAAAGAGCTTTTGTTTTCATTGATGGTGGTAATTTTTATTTTAAGTTAAAGAGCTCGATAACTAAACTTAATGAAAAACATAGTTTAATTGATTTTAATTTTAGAAAATTCGCTGAATGGTTAGTTGGAGAGGATAATTTAATAGAAATTAGATATTATCTCGGCGCGATAAAGCGAGAACATAATAATCCTAAAAGCGAAAAACTGTATGCAAATCAACAGAGGCTTATAGGGAAACTTCAGCAGCAAAATATTATAATTACTTTGGGTCAGATTATTCGTCATCCAGATAAAAGTTATCACGAAAAAGGCGTTGATGTTAGGTTGGCCGTGGAGATGATTAGATTTGCCAGAGAAAATAAATATGATATTGTTTATTTAGTGAGTTCAGACACTGATTTAGTGGCAGCAGCAGAAGAAGTTAAATCAATCGGAAAAACTGTTCAGTATGTTGGCATCCCTAAAGGTCAATCATTTGGACTTTCAAAAGCGGCTAACGATGTAAGATTATTAAGGTCGGAAGAAATAGAACAATTTTTCCCTAAATAATATGTCAATCTTAATGCCGAAAAAAGTTAAACATCGGAAGTGGAGAAAGAGAACGTCAGGAGGGATTGAAACCAGGTCTACCGAACTGGCTTTTGGCAGTTACGGTTTGAAGTCCCTGGGAACTAAATGGTTGACCGGCCGGCAGATTGAAGCGGCCAGACGGGCGATTATCAGGTATTTGAAAAAGGGCGGAAAATTATGGTTAAGGATTTTTCCCGACAAGCCAATAACCAAGAAAGGCACCGAAGTGCCGATGGGCGGAGGCAAGGGTTCGGTTGACCACTATGTTTATCCGATAAAGCCGGGCAGGATTATTTTTGAACTGGAAGGCATTCCCGAAGACAGGGCCAAAGAGGCCCTGAAAAAAGCCGGCGACAAACTGCCGCTGAAGACAAAATTTATTAGACGCTGATTTATGCCGATATAACTGATTTATGCGGATAGCTTCAGCATTAATCCGCTGAAATCCGTATTAATGTGTCTATGAAAATAAAAGAACTGCGTCAAAAATCAAAAAACGGACTCCAAAGATTATTAAGAGAGAACAGAGAGAAACTGCGGCAGATGCGTTTTGACCTTGCTTCGGGAAAAGTAAAAAACGTCCGGGAAATCCGGCAAATTAAAAAAGAAATAGCTCGTATTCTTACAATACTATGCCAAAAAGAAGATTAATCGGAAAAATAGTATCAAACAAAATGTCAAAAACCCTGGTGGTTGAGGTGGAGAGGGTTAAGGAGCATCCTAAATACAAAAGAAGATATAAGGTTCACAAAAAATACAAAGTCCACTATAATGAGGGAGAATTTCGTCTTGGAGACAAAGTAATGATTGAAGAATGCCGACCGGTCAGTAAAGATAAAAAGTGGAAATTGATAAAGAAAATATGATTCAAACCAGAACAATGTTAAAAGCGGCCGACAACAGCGGCGCCAAAGTGATTCAATGCATTCGGGTTTTGGGCGGAACGAGAAGAAGATATGCCAAAATCGGAGATATTATTGTCGGCGTAGTGAAATCCGCTGAACCCCGAAAACAGGTAAAAAAGCACGATGTGGTCAGGGCCGTGATTGTAAGGCAGAAAAAATCCCTGCGGAGACGGGACGGTTCTTACGTCAGATTTGACGATAACGCGGTCGTGGTTTTAGAATCGGGCAAAGAACCGAAAGGGGGCAGGATTTTCGGTCCGGTGGCAAGGGAATTAAAAGAAAAAGGTTTTGAAAAAATAGCCAATTTGGCCGCAGCCATTGTTTAAATATTTTTATGAGGATTAAAAAAGGCGATCAGGTTTTAATAACTTCCGGAAAAGACAGAACAAGAAAAGGCAAGATAATAGAGGTTTTTCCCAAAAAAGCCAAAGTTGTTGCTGAAGGGCTGAATTTAAGGAAAAAACATTTAAAAGCGAAAAGGTCGGGCGAAAAAGGCCAAATCGTGGAATTGGCGGCAGCGATTGACGTTTCCAGCGTCAAACTTATCTGCCCGAAATGCGGCAAAACAACAAGGGTGGGCTATAAGATAGAAGGCGGGAAGAAATATAGGATATGTAAGAAGTGCGGACAAGAGATATGAAATAATTTTTAATTTTCAATTTCTAATTTCTATTAAATTTTTAATGACTTAATTCCTAATTGTTTAAAAATTGAAAATTGTAAATTTAATAAAAATTAAAAATTAAAAATTAGAAATTTTAATGCGGTGAAATTAAAAGAAAAGTATAAAAAAGAAGTAATACCCCTTATGCAGGAAAAATTCGGTTATAAAAGTCCGCTGGCTGTTCCCCGGATTGAAAAAGTTGTTATCAACAGCGGTTTTGGCAGATTGGTTGTCGGGAAAAGTTCCGAAGAGCAGAAAAAACTTTCCAGTTCGGTTTTAGACGATTTATCTTTACTTTCCGGACAAAGGCCGGTTTTGACCCGGGCGAAAAAAGCCATTGCCGGCTTCAAAATCAGAAAAGAAATGCCAATCGGCGCGGCCGTTACCCTGCGGGGAAAAAAAATGTATGATTTTCTGGAAAGATTAATCCATATTGTCCTGCCCAGGACCCGGGATTTCCGGGGTATTGGCTTGAAATCGTTTGATAAAAAAGGCAATCTGACCATAGCTGTAAGAGAGCAGATTGTTTTTCCCGAAATTTTACCGGAAAAAACCAGGACGATTTTCGGCTTGGAAATAACCGTAGTAAGCGCCGCCAAAAATCGCGAACAGGGGATAGAACTGTTGAGATTATTGGGATTTCCCATAAAAAAATAACATGGCGACCAAAGCCCAAATAGCAAAATCAAAAAGAAAACCAAAGTATAAAAGTCGATTAGTCCGTCGCTGTTTTCGCTGCGGCAGAAAAAGAGGATTTATCAGGAAGTTTGGCTTGTGCCGCATTTGTTTCCGGGAAATGGCAAATAAAGGTGAAATACCCGGCATTAAAAAGTCCTCTTGGTAAAACTATGACTGACCCAATAGCCGATATGATTAACAGAATAAAAAACAGCCAGGCCGTTTTAAAGCCAACGGTGGCTATTCCTTTTTCCAAAATAAAATACGAAATCGCAAAAATTTTAGAAAAAGAGAAAATTATTGAGAAAGCGGAAAAAAGAGGAAAAGCTCCCAGGAAAACAATTGAAATTATTTTAAAAAATCCGCCGCTTTTTTCCAACTTCAAAAGAGTTTCCAAGCCGGGCCAGAGAATTTACTTACCGGCTAAAAAAATAAAAAAAGTGCGGGGCGGTTACGGATTAGCCGTAATTTCCACTTCCCGAGGATTAATGACCGACAGTGAAGCCAGGAAGAAAAAAATAGGCGGCGAAATAATTTGCGAAATTTGGTAAAATTATGTCAAGGATAGGCAAAAAACCGATTTTAATACCGGAAAGCGTGGAAGTAAAAATAGAAGGCCGGAAAGTAGCAGTTAAAGGTCCAAAGGGCGAACTTCGGAGAGAGTTTCGACCCGAAATTAAGATTGAAAAAAAAGAGAAAGAAATTGTTATCAGCCCGGCCAAAGAAGGCAAGAAAACCCGGGCTCTTTGGGGCTTGACCAGAGTTCTTGTCGCCAATATGATTCAGGGAGTGGTTTCCGGTTACCAGAAAAAACTGGAAATTCAGGGCGTTGGCTACCGGACCAACCTGGAAGGAGAGGATTTGGTTTTGGAGCTCGGGTTTTCCCATCCCGTTAAAATAAAAAAACCAGAAGACGTAGATTTTTCCCTGGAAAAAAACATTATCACTGTTTCCGGAATTAATAAGGAATTAGTCGGCCAGCTGGCCGCCAAAATCAGACGAGTCCGTCCGCCCGAACCTTATAAAGGCAAGGGCATAAGATATTTGGGAGAAGTAGTTCGCAAAAAAGCCGGCAAAAAAGCCGCGGCCGCCGGCTCCGCCGGAAGCGGAGGGAAATAATTATGTTAAAAAAAAAGGAGAAAAGATTAAGAAGACATAAAAGAGTAAGGGCGAAAATTTCGGGAACGGCGAAAGTTCCGCGGCTTTGCGTTTTTAGGTCGCTGAAACATATTTACGGTCAGTTGATTGACGACCAGAAAGGCAAAACCCTGATTTCAGTAAGCGATTGGGAAATTGAGAAAAAAAGCAAAAAAACCTCTTTGGCCGAAGAGGTTGGAAAACTGCTTGCCAAAAAAGCCCGGGGAAAGAAAATAACCAAAGCGGTTTTTGACCGGGCCGGATACAAATATCACGGCAGAGTGAAAGCGTTGGCCGAAGGAGCGCGAGTGGGCGGTTTGAAAATTTAAAATTAGAAATTAGAAATTAATTTTAGTATGGTTTTTCCAAAAAGACAGTTCAGAAGGAGAGTGATGAAAAAAAAGGACGAGTTTGAGTCCAAGCTTTTGGATTTGGCCCGGGTTACCAGAGTGACGGCCGGCGGCCGGCGGCTTCGTTTTCGGGCCGGCGTGGTTGTCGGCGACAGAAAAAACCGGGTGGGTTTTAGCGCGGCCAAAGGCAGGGACGTGGCCCAGGCAGTGGACAAAGCAACCCGGGCGGCCAAGAAGAATTTAATAACAGTCCCGATTGTCAACGAAACCATTCCTCACCCGACTGAAGCGAAATTCGGAGCGGCCAAAATAATTTTAAAACCTCAAAGAAAAGGAAGAGGTTTGGTGGCCGGCGGCACGGTCCGGATTATCTGTAATTTGGCCGGTCTAAAAAACATTTCTTCAAAAATGCTGGGCAGGACCAGCAATAAAATTAACAATGCCAAGGCAACCATTGAAGCGCTTAAAAAATTAAAAATATGCAGATACATCAAATAAAGCCAAAACACAAATTAAAAAAGAAAAAGCGGGTAGGCAGGGGCGGAAAACGAGGTTCTTATTCCGGCAAAGGAATTAAGGGCCAGAAATCCAGAGCCGGCCGAAAATTGGCACCGGTTATCCGGGAATTGATTAAAAAATACCCGAAATTAAGGGGTTATCGCCGCCAAAAAATCAGCCAAAACCTGACAATCGTTAATCTTGGCGATTTGGAAAAGAAGTTTAAGGATTCGGAAATTGTAAATCCCCAAACCTTGCTGGGAAAAGGATTAATCCGTAGAATAAAAGGGAAGACGCCGAAAGTAAAAATTCTGGGAAAAGGAGAATTGACTGGAAAACTTATTATTGAAAATTGCCAAATGTCAGAGAAAGTAAAACGTAAAATTCAAACTAAAAAATTGCAGTAATTATAAATTCCTAATTAACCTAATTGACCTAATTATTCTAATCAAA
>CAYNAT010000005.1:0-3738 GCA_964395685.1 uncultured Candidatus Saccharibacteria bacterium
TTTCCTTAACTCGGTTCGTAGTCGGGCGGGATTTGATAATAATCAATAATGTATTTTGCCAGCTCCCGAAAAACAGGCAGAGCCGAGTATTCGGCGGTATTGGCCCGGGGATTGTCAAGTTTCACTAAAATCAAAAACTTCGGCTTAAAGGCCGGAAAAAAACCAATAAAACTCTGCCAGGTTTTGTCAGAATACCCCTTTTTATCTATTTCCAAACTTGACCAGGAAACCTGGGCGGTTCCGGTTTTGCCGGCTATGTAATAACCGGGGATTCCGGCTGACTTGGCAAAACCGTTTTCCACCACGCTGATGAGCATCGCCGTGATTTGGGAAGCGGTTTTCTGGGAAATAATTCTTTCCGAAGAAATTTCCGGCTGAACTTCTTTGACTTGGCCGTTGTCAACGATTTTATCAGCCAAGTATGGTTTGACCAGTTTTCCGCCATTGGCAATAGCGCAAAAAGCCCTGGCCAGCTGAAGCGGCGTAATTTCAATGCCCTGGCCGAAAGAGGCGGTAGCGAAATTTATCTCATAGCCCTTTTTAAGTTCTTTATTTCCGGAAAAAACTTCTTCCTGCAAATCAACTCCGGTCGGCTCAAAAAACCCGAATTTCTCAACGTAATCAAGAAAGGACTGGTTGCCCAGTTGCTTTTCGGCGAAAACCGCGCCGGTGTTGATTGACCTTTCCAAAACCTCGGTCATTGTTCTTTGGCCGAAAACCCGTCCGTTATAATTGTAAATGGTGTAGCCGCCGATTTCCAGCTTGCCTTCGTCAATATAAATTGTGCTGGGAGTGATTTTTTCCCGGTCAAGGGCAGCGGCCATGGTAATCGGTTTGAAAGTGGAGCCGGGTTCAAAAAGATACTGAATTGCCCCGTTCTGAAAAATTTGAAAATCCTCGGTTTCGGAATAAAAATTGGGGTTAAAATTGGGGAAATTAGCCAGAACAAAAATTTTTCCGGAATCCGGCTCCATTACTATAATCTGGCCGCTTTCAATATTCAAATCCTCTTTTGCCCGGGAAAGCAGTTTTTCGGCCTTAAACTGAAGATTATAGTCTAAACTCAAAAAAATATCAGCGCCGTTAACCTGGTCCTGGGAATCCTGACCGGAAATGTTAATGCCTTCTTTTCCCTGAAGAATATCGTCGTAATAACCCTCCAGTCCGTACTGGCCTTTTTCCTCCCCGCCCAAAAATCCGATTGTTCTTGAGGCCAGTTCGCCCTGGGGATATTCCCGGAAAATCGCCTCGGAAACGTAAACTCCTTCCAGATTTTTTTCTTCCAGGGATTGCTCCTCCTGATTGGTTAAGTTGATTTTTATCTTTTCAAATAAACTGTCTTTTTGAAGTTTTGTTAAAACCTCTTCTTTGTCCAGGATTAAAACAGCCGAAAGAATTTCGGCCGTCTTTTCTTTTTCTTTAACCTGGTCCGGCGAGACAAAAACATAACTCCCCCTTACATTGGTGCTTAAAATTTCTCCGTTGCTGAAAAAAATCTTTCCCCGCTCCCCGGTTATCGGCTTAAAAATATTTTGCTGGCCTTGGGCCAGGGCAAGATAAAGTTGGTGCCGGATAATCTGGATATAAACCAAGCGGCCGATAATGACCGCTCCAAATAAAATTATTAAAACGAATATTAAATTAACCCGCCACTTTTTCATTATTTTGCCACCACCTGACCGTCTAAAATCTGGATATAATTGATTTTATCCGTTTTTTCAAAATCGGAATTTTCCAGCGAGAGCATCATTTTTTCCAAAGATATTTCCTGGCTGGAACTGATTTCCAATTTCTGATTTTCTTGGGAAAGTTCTTTGATTCTATTCTGGTAATCCTGGATTAAATATCTTTCCGAGACATTGCCGTTAACCTGAAAAATGTAAAGGACCAAGAGTCCGGCCGCAGCCAGAATTTCCAAAAAGAGGAACAGCTTAAAACCGAAGAGCCGTTTTGAAGATTTTGCTGACGATTTCCGCCTGAAAATTAAGGGCTGTTCAAGAGTTAAAACATTGTTCATTTCTTCAGGGCTAAGCGCAAATTAGCCGGCTGAAAATATTTTTATATCCCCAATTCTTCCAATTTTGAAGCCAAATTACCCACTCTTTTTTCCACTTTCTTTTTATAGGACTCCCAGTTTCGTTCATTCCAGATTTCCAAGCGGTTGAAGAGTCCGCAGATAACCACGTTTTTTTCCAAAGTGGCGTATTTTTTCAAATAGTCGGGAATTAAAACCCTTCCCAAGCGGTCCAAGCTTACGGCCATTGCTCCGGAAAGCATAATTCGGGCAAAACTTCGGGCTTCCTGCCGACTGCCGGGCAATTTCCCCAATTTGTCCGAGACCACTTTCCACTCCCCTTCCGGATAAACAACCAGACAATTATCTATGCCCCGGGTGACTATCACTGTCCTGCCCAATTCTTTTCGGAATTTTACTGGCAGAGCCAGACGTTTTTTTGTATCTATGGTATGACGATATTCTCCGATGAACATGATTGGATTCAGCCCGCAGGGCTGGAGACAATCACCCCGCCCTCTAGGCTATAATTCTTTTTCTAAGCCCCCTCCAGGCACTACCGTAATATTTTAATTTCCTTTCTCTGTCTCTTGCTAATTTTTCTAATTTATAAGCTTCATAATAAATCAGAATAACCTCGCCTTCTCTTTGATGTTGTTTTATTCTTCTTTTTAAGTCTCCGGTATAACCTATGTAAAATTTGTTATTTTTCTGTAAAACATAAAGATAGTACATAAAAGATATAGAGGGCGGGGTTTCACTCATTACATTCGCTCAAGTTATCCACAGAAAACAGGGGTTTTCCCATAGTTTTCCACAATTATCCACTGATATTTCTTTATACCCCACTTGACATACCTTCGTCAACCCCTTGCCAAGCCCTACTTTTCCACACCTTTTCCCCACCCCGCCAAACCAAATAAAAAAGGCCTGTTTCAGATTTTCTCTGAAATAGGCCATGATTTATTGATTGGCCAGCCAAAAACTTGACAGGGTTGGGATATTATGATATGATACCGGTATAGTTCTTTTAGTTGTTAATTGGTTAAAAAATCGATATCTTTTGAAGGAGAATTAAAATGAGTGGAAATGAAATGAATGAAACGACAGTTAAAAAACAAGAAAGAAAGTACATTCCTGTTACCTGGGGAGACATCGGAAGATTTTTTCTCTGCTTTTTCTTTACAATATTATCAATCGCTAATTTCTGGTTGATAATCAAAGGCGGGAAATTGCTTGGTTTTGGAAAAACGCCGGAGCAACTCGGACAGCTGGTGATTTGTTGGGTTATTATCGGCCAATACTTACTTATGGGATTTACATTGGTTTGTTCGGCAGCCCTGCTTAAAAAAGGATTTAAAAACTTAGAATATTTTACATCGAACGAATGGTATAAAAAAGGGCTGATAGGTTCTCTTATCAAAGGGCTGACTTACGGATTATTAGGTGGAATAGCAGTGTTTCTCTTAATATTTGGAATCTCTCCAGACCGAACTATCGCAGAAGCTCCAATCTCGGGAATCGTAATGTACTCCATCTTCGGACTTGTAGCAGGACTTGGGTATACGCTTATAGTTGGACTTACTGATGAATTTTGATTTCAAAAGCCAAGCCGAAAAGAAAAGGCCGAGGAGAAATCTCCCCGGCTTTTTTTATTGCGAGATTCTTCCCCCGCTTTCAGCCCCGCTTTCAGCCCCGCTTTCAGCCCCGCTTTCAGCCCCGCT
>CAYNAT010000005.1:3838-8659 GCA_964395685.1 uncultured Candidatus Saccharibacteria bacterium
TTTCAGCCCCGCTTTCAGCCCCGCTTTCAGCCCCGCTTTCAGCCCCGCTTTCAGCCCCGCTTTCAGCGGGGTCAGAAAAAAAGGTCCAACGTCGGGTGTTGGACCGGAATCAGAGGTTAGTCCTCCTTGGGATTTATGATTAGGGTGAAATCAACGGGATTGATTGCCACGCGGCTGCCGCGGGTTAGTTGTTTGGACAATAAAGCCGAGGCCAGAAGGTTTTCCACTTTGTCCTGGAGCGCCCGGCGCATTTCCCGGGCGCCGAAAACCGGGCTGTAGCCCAGTTCCACGATTTTTTCTTTTAAGGGCTCGGTAATCACAAGCTCAATCCCCTTTTCAGAAAGATTTTTCTTTAATTTGGAAAGCAGCAACTCGGCAATCCCCAAAAGATTTTCTTTGCTCAAAGGCTTGAAAACAACCACCGCGTCAAACCGATTAATAAATTCGGGCCGGAATGTCTCCTGCTCAAAAAGTTGGTCCAGCAGTTTTTGTTTTACTCCGGACCAGTCGCTTCTTTCTTTTAATGCTTTCAAAATTACTTTGTAGCCGGCATTGGAAGTAGCAATAATAATGGAACTTTTAAAATCAACTTTTCGGCCAAAGCCGTCAGTCAAAAAACCCTCGTCCAAAACCTGAAGAAATAAATTCAGGATATTGGGATGGGCTTTCTCAATCTCGTCCAAAAGAAGCAAAGAAAAGGGATTTTCCCGGACAGGAGTAGTCAAGAGTCCGCTTTCGCTTACTGAACCGAGCAAACGGGGAATGTCTTTGACGGCCTGAAATTCCGACATATCAAGCCGAATCATTTTGTTTTCCGAGCCGAAATAATTCTCGGCCAGCGCTTTTGAGGTTTCGGTTTTGCCAACGCCGGTCGGACCCAAAAAGAGAAAACAACCCATCGGTCCTTTTCGGATTGTAATTTCCGCTCTGGCTCTCCGCAAAGCGGTTGAAACTTCTTTTACCGCTTCTTCCTGGTTGATAATTCTCCGGTGAATCAGCTCCTCTAAATTAAGCAGAATTTCCCTTTCTTTGGTTTCTATTTCGCCGACCGGAATTTCGGTTCTTTCGGTGATAATTCTGGCAACGTGTTTCGGCAAAAGCGTTTTTTCTTTTGCGCTGGCCGCAAAAACAGCCGCTTCGTCCAAAAGGTTCATTGCTTTTTCCGGAAAATAAAGCGAAGGGAAATATCGCTCGGTCAGAACCACGATTTCCCGCAGGGCCGGATAAGAAATAAAGATTTTGTGCTTTTTTTCCAAAGTAAAAACCAGATATTCCAAAAGGGTCAGAGTTTCTCGCTGGGAAATTCCGGAAACCTCCACTTTTTCAAAAAGAGACAAAACAGAAGGATTTTTCTCAATGTAGCGGTGAAGGCCTTCGTAATTGGTAATGGCAATGATTTGAAATTGGGGAAAACGAAGATAGGGCGCCAAAACGCCGGAAATATCAATAACGCCCGGTCTGGAAACCTGACCGATGTAATTATGAAATTGGTCAATTATTAAAATAACGTTGCCGGCCCGCATTACCTCCTGAAAAATCAGGTCCAAAGTTGTCTCTACTTCTTCGGGATTTTCAATTTGGGCTAAAAGAGCGGCTAAGTCCAGCTCCACCACCCTTTTATAATTCACTTCCGACAAACTTCGGCCGAAAAAACTTCTTTTTGCCAGATTGTAAATCATACTTCTTTTGCCGGTGCCCGGCTCGCCTATCAGCAGAACGTTGTTGATTTCTCCCCGGCTCAAAACTCTTTCCATCAGTTCCACTTCTTTTTGATGGCCCACGAATTCCAAATCCCGTTTTTTCATCGCCTCGGTCAGGTCCGAAGAATAACGGTCCAAATTTATGGTGTAGCCGCTTGTCCAGGCCTTGGCTAAAGTTCCTTTTCTGGCTAAGTTCTCGTAATCCCAAAATCTTTTTCTTTTCCTGATTTTTTCCTCAATATTCTCCAGCCATAAAGTTAAGTTTTCAACGTCTTCTTTTTTCAGGTTATTCTGAATTAAAATCTCTTTGAAGGCCGGCTCTTTTTCAGCTAAAACAGAAAGGAGATCGCCTGCCTCTATTCTCTGGTGGTTTCGCTCTTGAGCCGCTTTCAAGGCCGCAAAAATTACTTCCTCTAAGCCAGACAGAGACCCGGCCTCTGTTTTTTCTTTCAGTATTTTTTTGATTTCTTTCGGGTTAAGCAAGAGCCGGTAAAAAATAAAGTTCAGTTTCGGGTTGTCTTTGAGGAGAAAATAAAAAAGCAGGCAAGAGTTATTTCCGGCTTTTTTTACTGCCTTTGCCGCTTCAAAACTAAGATATTCGGCCAAGTTTTCTTCCCCCGCTAGTAAGCGGGGCTGCCCGTCCGGCAGGCAGGGCTTTTTCAATTTTAAGTTAAAAAAACTTTCTTTCAGCCAAAAACCGAGCCAAAAAACCAAAAAGAGCAGAGAAAAACCCAATAAGGCTTTATTTATTTCTTTAGGAAAATTATCAGGTAAAAACCCGTAAAGAAAAAGCAAAAAGACCAGAATAAATAAAACGGAAAATAATTTTTTCAGAATTTTGGCAATTAGAAAAAACTTCTCCCACCTTACGGCCTGATAAATTTTGGCTTTTTTTAGGTCAAACATAATTTTAAGCCGAAAAAGAAACCGGTCAATAACAAAACCGGCAATAAAATCCAGCTAACTAAGACTATCGCTCCGGCCAAAATTGTTAAAATTTCGGTCAAAATTCCGAGAATTATAAAAACGGTTCTTAAGAGAGCGCCGATTATTCGGGACATTAAATTAAAGACCAAACTTTCAATGTTTTTCCAGATTTCAAAAGTCCGGCCGTAAGGAGAATAATATTTCCGCCAATGGGAAAAAAAGGTCTTCAGGAGCAAAGGCAGGGAAAAATAATTAAGATTAAAAAGGAGAAAATTTCTCCAGCCCTTCAAAATTTCAGCCGGCACATCCCGAAAATACCAAATTAAAACCTCTAAAAATATTGTCATAAGTGCGCGCAGCTGGATTTGAACCAACGACCCCTGCCATGTGAAGACAGTGCTCTGCCGCTGAGCTATGCGCGCTAAGGTTGTATTCCTCTTATATCTATATTACAATAAATATACAGAGCCATGCAAATATTTGAATTGCATTTTAACCCCAAATTAAAGGAGGGGGAAATTTTTGACAGTTTTATTTATGAGCCGGAAAACGCTGGCGAAAAAGCGCTGGGCAGTTTATACCTTGTCGGCGAGTTAGAAAACGCCCTGCCCCAGAACTTAAAATTTCTGGACAATTTAGCCGCCGCGCTCAAAAAAAATTACTATACTCCTTCAATCAAATCACCGGAAAAAGCCCTTTCCCAGTGTTTGAAAAAAACCAACCAATTTTTGAGCGATGAAGTTAAAAAAGAAAACGTAAGCTGGCTGGGAAATTTGAATTTCGCCGTTCTCTCCTTAAAGGAGCTTGAATTAAACTTCAGCAAAACCGGCCAGATTAAAATTCTCCTTCTCCGGAAAGGACAGATAACCGACATTGCTAAGAACCTGGAATTAGAGGAAATTGACCCCTATCCTTTGAAATTTTTTTTCAATGTCGTTTCCGGTAAATTAACCCAAAATGACACAATCCTGGTTCTAACCAGAAAAGCTTTTGATTTTCTGAAAGAGAAAAATATTCTGGCGAAATTAGCCGGGCAGGCGGAAAAGCTTACTGCTAAAAAAATAAAGGAATTTCTGCCGCCGGCTCTTTTTATTCAAAGAGAGGGGAAAAACGTCTCAGGCATTTGTTTGGCGGTTGTAATAAAACCGGAAATTAAAGGACCGAAAAGAAACCGGCCAATTCTTTTTCAGGAACAAAAAGAAAAAAAATCGTCATTAAAATTAAAACTGCCTAAAATCTCTTTCTTAAAACTACTAAAATTGCCCAAGCCGAAGTTGAAATTACCGAGATTAACAATCCCCAAAATACAAAGTTCGGCTCTAATAGAAAAATTCCGACCCCAAAGAAAATCCAAAAAAAAGATAATTCTTTTAATTGTTTTAGCTTCTGTTTTAATTCTGGGTTTTCTGCTTTTTAAAAAAGCCGGGGAAATAAAAGAAGAAAGTTTTAAAAAATCGTTATCAGCGGTAGAAGAAAAAATAAATCAGGCTGAAAGTTTTTTAATCATTAAAGAGGAGGAAAAAGCCAATTCCCTGTTCCAGCAGGCCTGGCAGGAAATTTCCTCGTTGGAAGAAAAAGAAAACCCCGAACTCGTTGGCTTAAAACAAAAAATTGAAGAAGAATTGGCTGAATTAAACAAACTGGAAATAATCGCTGAACCGGAGCAAGTAAGCGAGTCGGAATATGAAAATATTGTCTTTTCGCCGAATCCACCGGCTAATTTAGGCCCGGCGCCAGAACCGGATTTCAGTTTTGATTTATTCGCTGTTTATCTTTTTAATATCTATTTTTTGGACCAAAAAACTTGCGAAATCATTAAATATCCTTATTTAAGGGCCCAGGACTGGGGAGCCAGCCAAATCTGGAAAGAAAAGGATAATTACTGCTCAAATCCCAAAGCAATGGCTGTTGACGGATCGGTTTGGATTGTGAATCAGGATAACTCAATTCTCCGTTATTACACCGGCTCCTGGCAGGAAACTTTAAATCTTAATATCTTTCCCCTGATAGAAAATATCGCTAAAATAAAAACCGGCCCCTATCTCCCCTATTTTTATCTTTTGGAACCGGTAAAAAATCGGCTGATTGTAATTGACAAGCAGGGCAAAATCGTCAAACAATTTCAAAGCCCGAAATTTGACGATTTAGAAGATTTCGCCATTTCCGAAAACGGCGAAACAATTTATCTCAAAAA
>CAYNAT010000005.1:8759-23738 GCA_964395685.1 uncultured Candidatus Saccharibacteria bacterium
GCCTCATAATATTTAACCGGTTTCGCCTTCGGGCTTTTCTTGGTTTTTTTAGTTGTTTTTTTTGTTTTTGCCATTATTTTTACCCTGTTAAATAATTCCGCTTTCAGCGGAATTAGCCCAAAAGGCTATTTAACAGGGTGAATTTTTAATCTTCTGATTTGTTTAGCTCTTAATTTATTTTTGGGCAGCATGCCGAAAACCGCTTTTCTTAAAACTTCTCCGGGATTTTTTTCCCAGATTTTTTTCAAGGGGGTTTCTTTTAAGCCGCCCAAATAGCCGCTGTGTCGGTAATAAATCTTTTTCTCAAATTTTTTACCGCTAATCCTGATCTTCTCAATATTTTTGACAATAACGGAATCACCCAGGTCTTTATTGGGTCGGAAATCGGGTTTGTTTTTGCCGCGCAAAAGAACAGCGATTTCCGTCGCCAACCTCCCCAATACTTTGCCCGTAGCGTCAATTGTGTAAGTGCTTTTATTCATAGAATAAAAATTTTTAATTTCTAATTTTGAATTTTAAATCAATTATGAATTTTTAATTTTTAATTTTGAAACGGTTTTAAAATTATATCATTAAAACATTAAAAATTTATTCAAAATTCAGAATTCAGAATTCAAAATTCACTTCACTAATTCTATTATCGCCATCCTTGCTCCGTCTGATTTTCTCGGGCCTAATTTAATAATCCTTACATAACCCCCTTTTCTCTCTTTATATCTGGGCCCGATTTTTTCAACTAATTTTTTAGTCAAGGACTTGGAAAAAGAGCTTGCCAAAATCCGCCGGGCGGCCAAATCCCCTTTTTTGGCCCGGGTAATAAATTTTTGACTTAAAGCGGAAACTTCTTTGGCTTTGGCTTCGGTTGTCTTGATTTTTTCTTGTAAAAAAAGAGAGGCGGCCAGCGACTTCAAAAGCGCTTTTCTTTGTCCGCTTTTTCTTGATAATTTTCTGCCTTTTTTTAGTTTACGCATTTTATTTCTTTACTTTTTTCTTTTTCTTTTTTTGCTCTTTTATTTTCGGAGCCGCTTCCGGCACCTTTAAGTTTCTGCTAAACAAAGAAAAATGGTTTACCAAAATTTCCGAAGACCTAAAAAACGTTTCTTGAGGAGTAATTGTTCCGTCAGTGGTAATCTCCAAATACAATCTGTCAAAATCGGTTCTTTCGCCCACCCGCATATTTTCCACTTTGAAATTCACTCTTCTGACCGGCGTAAAAATAGCGTCAACCGGAATTACGCCGATTTCCAGTTTTCCCTGCCTTTTTCGGCGCTCAACCGGCTGATAACCGATGCCTTTCTCAACCTGAATTTCCAGGTCCAGCTCCGCTTTCTTGCTGGTTAAAGTGGCGATAGGACAGTTTTTATTTATCAGCTCCAGCTGGCTGGGTAGTTTAAAATCAGAACCTTTTACTTTTTTCTCGCCTTTAACTTTCAAAGTCGCTTTTTGGGGTTCGTCGGCGTGGACTTTAAATCTTAATTGTTTTAAATTCATTATAATCTTAATGGTATCCTCAAAAACTCCGGCCATTGTTGAAAATTCGTGCTGAACTCCCTTGATTTTCACCTGGGTAACGGCCGCTCCTTCCAAAGAAGAAAGCAAAACCCGGCGCAGGGCGTTGCCGACCGTTATTCCGTAGCCGGGATAAAGGGCCTCAATTTCAAAACGGGCCCAGTTTTCTTTTTGGCTTACGATTTTCGGTGCTTTGGGTAATAAAATCATATTAATTAAGAGCGATACTAATCTACAAATAACATACCGATTATACCAATATTCGTATCATCGGTATGAAATTAGTATATTGGTATCGCGTTATCTTGAATAATACTCAAAAATAATGGAAAGTTCGGCCGGCCAAGCTCCTTCTTCCAAAAAGGGCTCGGAAACAACTTCGCCTTCCATCTTTTCAAGGTTAAGTTTCAGCCAGGCAGGAGGTTTGTGTTTTTTTAAGACGACGGAAAGATTTTTAAAAAAATTCTTTTTCAAGGACCCCGTTTTCAAAGTAATTTTATCCCCTTTCTTAACCTGACAGCTGGGAATATCATTTTTTTTAGCGTTAATCAAAAAATGGCCGTGATTAACGAGCTGTCTTGCCTGTTCTCTGGAAGAAGCGAAGCCCAAGCGGAAAATCACATTGTCAAAACGACCTTCCAGTTTTTTTATCAGCAAACTGCCTGCGTTCTCCACCCTGCCCCGTTTTTTCAGAACTTCTCTTACATATCTGCTGAATTGCTCTTCTTTCAGATTATACCAGTTTTTCAGTTTTTGTTTTTCCTGAAGTTCTTTCCCGTATTCGGAAAGGCCGCCGCCTTTTTTCTTTCTTTTTTCGCCGGGCGGATAGGGTTTTTTAATCATGGCGCACTTCGGCGACGAACACTTGTCGCCTTTCAAAAACAGCTTCGTTCCCACTCTCCGACAAATTTTACACTTATTATTTCTCATAAATATTTGTTATTGGTAGTGGTCATTAACTTCGATAATTTCAATAGTGTCTTTCTCTCAAAAAATGAAAATCGCCCGATATTTGCGGTCGACTCTAAAGCTCCAGATTTTCATTTTTCGCGGTTCAAGAATTTCGGTCCCTAAACCGGGATAAAAGGGGTTTTGCTCAAACAGATTCTTTTGTTTTTCAAATTTCTCCGCAAGATTTCTCTTTTCTAGATACCGCCTAATTTCCGAATGAAGGGGCAATATTTTCATTTAAAATAGGGAGAACGTTTTAAACCCCTTGCTAAACTTTCAATAAATTTCTTGGTGTATCTTCCTGTTTTTTGAAATTCTTTAATAATCTCTTTAGTGTCCCGGCTGGGAGGCGGGGAAAAAATATCTTCCCGTAGTACCTGTTTTAAGTACTCAAAACGAAAAGCCCTGTCAAGCAATTTCTGATATTCTTTTTTGGGAATAGTAACTTCCACCATATATTAGATTATAAAACTATTTAATAACTTCTGTCAACTATTGACAGAAATTTTAAAATATGATAAAATATAACCAGAATTCAAAGGGACGTAAAAATGTAAAGGACACGATAGAAGTTTTGCTAGATGGACGGGGTTTTGGCCGGGTAAACTAGAGGCTGCTGCGCTTGGTTTGAATCTAAACGAGTTTGTAAAAAGAGGATTTCATAAAATCTTCTTTGTTAAACCCGAAATTAATTAGTCTATCGTAGAAGATACAGCTCAAAAAGTTGCCCCAAGATATAGCTCTCTACTAGCAGACTAAGTCTACTTTGCGAAGAGCTTTTTTATTTTTGAAAAAAGCTTTTATACTCGTCTTACTTTACGGGGGCGGCAGCCGTTGTGAGGAATCGGCGTAATGTCAGCAATGGAAACAATTTCCAGACCGTGGTTTGCCAAAGACCTGATTGCCGAATCCCGGCCCGAGCCGATTCCTTTGACAAAAACCGCCACTTTATCAATGCCTATTTTCTGGGCGGCCAGACATATTGCCTCGGCCACCCGGGAAGCGGCAAAAGGAGTGGCTTTTTTCGTACCCTTAAAACCGATTGCTCCGGCGCTTTTCCAGGTCAAAACATTGCCCTGGGCGTCGCTCAAGGTTATGATGGTGTTGTTGTAAGAAGAAGAAATGTAAATTTTTCCTTCCTTGGTTTTAGCCGAAGTTTTAACCTTAAGTTCTTTTTTCATTCCGGCCTCCACTTTCTCGGTCTCTTTTAACAGTTCCTCTTCAGTTTTGGCAATAATACGTTTCTTACCCATAAAATATTAGGTTGGCTCCGGGGCCGTCTTTCGGCCGGAACCAACGGTTTTTCTTACGTTTCCCCGAACAGTCCTGGTATTGGTTCTGGTTCTTTGACCCCTTGCCGGTAATTTTTTTAAATGGCGAACGCCCCGCCAGCAACCGATGTCTTTCAAACGTTTAATGCTCGTCATTATTTCTCTCCTTAAATTCCCTTCAATTTTGTATTTTTTCTCAATAATCTCTTTTATTTTGTTAACTTCTTCGGCTTTCAGTTCCGAGGCCCGGCAACGAGAATCAACACCGGCCTCGGCTAAAATTTTTCTACTCAAAGAACGGCCTATGCCGAAAATATAGGTTAGAGCGATTTCTATTTGTTTGTTGTCGGGTATATTCACACCCGCTATCCGCGGCATAAAAATATTATCCTTGTCTTTGTTTGTGTTTCGGGTTTTTCTTGCAAATTACATAAACTCGTCCTTTGCGCCGGACGATTTTACAATTTCTGCAGATTTTTTTCACCGAGGGACGAACTTTCATAATAGTTTTTAGTTTTTGGTTTTTAGTTATTAGTTAAACTGAAAAATATTAAACTAAAACCAAAAACTAACAACCGATAACTATTTTCCTCTATAAACAATCCTGCCCCGTTTATCGTCGTAAGGAGTCATTTCCACGGTAACTTTATCGCCCGGCAAAACCTTAATGTGATAAATTCTCAACCGACCGGCCAAGTGAGCGATTATTTCTTTGCCGTCTTCCAATCTGACCCGAAAATGAACGCTGGGCAGGGCTTCTAGAACAAGGCCGTTTTTCCGATAAATGTTTTTTTTAGAATTGGGCATTAGTTGATAACTCTACAATAACAGAATTGTTTTTATTAGTCAATTCTTAATTTTATTTCAACCTTTTCCAGGTTGTCGGGAATTTTTCTTCTTAAAAAGGGTTGTGACTTCATTTCAACTTTAGCAATATCGGACAGGCCCTCTAAAAAAAATTCTGCCCGCTCAAAAGATTTTCCCAAAATGGCTTTCTTGACTGCCTCTAAGTCAAGGTCGGAATAAACTTTGGCTTTAATTTCCAAATTTAATTTAATCAAACCGGAAGCCAAATCAATCGTATCCGGCTGATAATTTAATTCCAAACTTTCCTCCTGGATTTTTTCTTTTGAAGAGATATTGAGGGTAACAAAATCCTTGGCGAATTTTTCCAGTTCTAACTTATTGAATCCTACTCCTTCTGATTTGATTTTGACGTCAAAATTAAATGACTCGGCTTCTGCTCCGGGTTTGAGGCCGCTCTTTGCCTCCAAAATTTCCCGGGAAATCGTTTCTTCCAAAATGACGAAGTCAGAAGGCAAAGAATTTTCCAAAGAATTCCGGCTTTCTCTTTCTAACTCCTCGCTAAGAGTGTTTTGGGCCCGGTCTAAATCATCCTGGGAAATTTGAGCGGCTTCGCCGATAAAACCGCCGCTCATCGCGGAAAAAGATTTTGCGTAAATAGCGGTATATAAGGAAGTGCCGGCTAAACCGGGCAGAGCAAAAGTTGAAGGCCCGATATTGTATTCCTGGCCGGCTTCGGCCGCCACCACTTCCACGTCTATTTCGCCCGGCACCAGCTTGCCTTTTTCATATTTGGCGCCGGGAATAGTAATTTGTTTGGTTGACCAAAATAATTTCCCTTCGGCCGAAACAAAACGGGAAGGAACCAAAGTTCTGCTGGAAGTGGAATAACCGTTGTAAACCCGAATAATTCCTCCGGCTTTTTCTTTTTTCAATAATTTTCCGGTAGCCGGAAAGTTTCGGGAAAGGGTTTGCTCGTCGCTGAAAATTTTCGCCGCTAAAACTTTTTCTTCAAAATTTGACTGGCTGGCGTTTAAATCCAAAGTGATTTTTTCCTGAAAGGTCAAAATTTTTGTCTCGGGCCAAATCTCAATTTCCGTTTTGGAAAAAAGAAAAAATCCGGCCAGTCCGGCCAAAACCAAAAAAACCAGACAAATAACCAATCCCTTTATAAAAAGAGGGGTTTTTTTTGATTTCTTTTGCCGGGGACCTTTTTGAGGAACACTTTCTTTTTTTTCTTCCCTTTCTCCTGCCTCTGCCTCCCCCGGCGGAATAATATCATAAAACTTCTCGGCCATTACTTTTTATTTTACTCTTTTTCTCAACTATTGACAACACCTCTGGGCTTACTATAATTACAATAAAGGGTAGATAATCTGCATAACTGCGGGTTATACACTGCTTGTCAGTCAAAGGGGTCCTTTTCAGGGCTTTTTTGATTTGATATAATTATCCTGTGGACTCGGGCCCGTAGTTTTATGTAGATAAAATTCTGCCCTTGACAAGCAGTGAAGCGGGTGCAAGTCCCCTGCCTGCCGGCGGGCAGGCGCCGAGTCCACACCAGAAAGTCCTTTAATTTTTAAAAGGCTTTTTGGTCTCTAAATTTTAATCCTTGACAACCATAATTTAATTTGCTAAAAATAAATCGGTTCTTCAAATTTCAATATGAATTTAGGAGGTTAAAATGGGAAATAGAGAAAGGTTTTACAGAATTTGGCATTGGATTGACGTAGCGGTTTTTGCCATAATAATGATCAGCTGTTTATTTTATGACATAACCAAAACATGAACTTTCTGGGTTGGACTTTCATTATTTGTTTTTGCCCATCCAGTAATATGGTTTTTAATTACAAGGCAGGAAAGAAAACAAGGCTAAACTCCAAAAACTTCAGAGCCCACTCAAAATTAGTGGGCTTTTTTATTCCAAGACGGCGCGGAGACGGCGGACGCCGGCGCCTGAGGATTCCTCTTTGATAATTTTAAATCTGCCCAGCTCCGAGGTTCGTTTTGCATGAGGCCCGGCGCAGATTTCTTTGGAAAACTTGTTAATGGAGTAAACCGAGACATTTTCCGGATATTTTTCCTTGAAAAAAGCCAAAGCACCTGATTTTATCGCCTCGGAATAAGGCATTTCTTCTTTTTTCACTTCCAAATCCTTTTTAATTTTGCGGTTAACGATTTCTTCAACTTTTTTAATTTCTTCAGCCGTCATTTTGGCTGAATGGGAAAAATCAAAACGAAGCCTCTGGGAATTAATATCCGAACCCATTTGCTTGACGCGAGGCCCTAAAACCTGACGCAGGGCCTGGTGAAGTAAATGAGTGGCAGTATGAAGTTTTATCGCCTGCTCGCCTGCGTTTTTGCCGAGACCGCCGAATTTGGCCTGGGCGCCGGCCCGGGAAATCTCCTGGTGTTTTTTTCTTCCCGCTTCAAAATCCTCTTCAAATTTTTCAGCTAATTTTATCCCTTTTTCTTCGGCGATTTCTTTGATAATGTCAAAAGGGACGCCTGAGGTGGCGTACCAATTATAAGCTTTAAAGCCGTTAAATTGCGGGTCAACGACTATTGAAATAGTCCCTTTTATGCCGATGGCTAAAGTTTTCTCAAATTTTTCTTCTTCGTTTTGAATAACAGTCAAAATATCGGCCTGCCTCGCTTTGATTTCCGGGTAAACTTCCTGATAAATTTCAATTGTTTTCTGAGCCGAAGAAATCAAAAAGTTTTTCGGCAATTTCAGAACATTGGCGTAATGAATCGCCCGGCGCAAAAGCCGCCTTAAAATATAACCCTGTTCAACGTTGGAAGGCAGAATTCCCTCCGAAGTTAAAAAAATCGCGGACCTGACGTGGTCAAGAATGATTTTTTCTTGACGGCTTTGGCCGCTGAAAATTTTAGGGAATAAGTCGGTTTCAAAAACCGAGGATTTTTTTTGAACAACCATTGCCAATCTTCCCAAACCCATGCCGGTATCCACACCCTTTTTTTTTAAAGAGCTTAGCTCTTTATTCTTATCTTGATAATATTCGTTAAAGACTAAATTCCAAAGTTCAACAAATCTCCCGCATTTACAATTTGGCAAACATTTTTTAGCCAAAGAACAGGGTTTTTGAGTCAGGTCATAATGGATTTCCGTGGTCGGGCCGCAGGGGCCTTCATCTCCGGTCGGCCCCCAAAAATTATCTTTCCGGGAAAAAACGATAATTTTTTCTTCGGGAAATCCCAGTTTTTTCCAGATTTCTCTGGACTCTTTGTCTTCCGGCACTTCTTGGTCGCCTTGAAAAACAGTAAGCCAAAGATTTTTTTTATCTAAACCGCAATTTTCGGTTAAAAACTCCGAAGCCCGATCAATCGCCTCTTGCTTAAAATAACTGCCGAAGCTGAAATTGCCCAGCATTTCCAGAAAAGTAAGGTGGCTTTTATCCCCCACCTCGTCAATATCCGAAGTCCGGAAGCATTTTTGACAGGAGGCAACCCGATTTCCATAAGGCGATTTCTTGCCTAAAAAATATTCTTTGAACTGCTGCATGCCGGCCGTGGTGAAAAGAACGCTCGGGTCAGCCGGCAAAAGCGAAGAGGAAGGCACAATTTTATGCCCTCTTTTCTTAAAAAAACTCAAAAAAGATTGACGAAGTTCTTTTGAAGTCATATCTTTTGCGAAAAAAACAATTTTTCAAATCATAGGGTTAGCCTGCCTACCGGCAGGCAGGGGCGAGGTCCCGCTTTTAGCGGGATAGGGGTCTTGATTTGAAAAATTTGTTTTTGAAGCAAATTTTTTAAGAATATCTATCCGCCACTACGGAGGCGATATAGGCCTCGGGTTTGATTTTCGGCTCAAAGCCGTTGCCGATAATCAGGCCGGTTAATTCTTTTATCATATCCTTGGTCTGGCCGTTTTCGCCGATGTCAGCGTGAATGTAGCGGAATTGGTAGCGAAGATTTTCTTCTTTAAACTTCTCAATTTTTTCTCGGAAAATTTCCCTTAAAAACAGAGCTAAATCGCAGGAAAGCAAAACCTCCTCCAGAATCCGATTTCTCCAATTAACGAATTTTTTGTTCATTTGGGGAGGATATTTTATTTTTTTGAGAAAAAACCTTCCTCCTTCCCCTTTTCTCAAAATAGCCAAAGCAAGGGGAAAATGCGGTTCCTGGCTGGAAGAAGAATCGCAGCCGACAATAATGTCGTAAAATTTTTCCGGCTTCTCTCTGATATATTCCAGTATATCGTCAAGAACTTTTTCCAGGGATAAATTACCCTTGCTCGGACTGTAAAAAAAACTCTCTTTGGTGATTTTTTCCATAATAGTAATGGAACTATTTTAACAGGTTTTTTTGACCAGGTCAATAAACTCTTCGGCCCTAAGAGAGGCGCCGCCGACCAACAAACCCTGAAAACCGGCTTCTTTGAGATAACCGGAAGCGTTTTGACTGGTAACGCTGCCACCGTAAAGAAGCCGGATTTTTTTGGCAAAGGACTGATTATAAATTCGGGAAATAATTTTCCTGATAAGCAGAGCCATTCTCTGGGCTTCGTCAAAATCGCAGGGATTTCCAGTGCCAATTGCCCAAACCGGCTCATAAGCAATGATTAATTTTGTCCCGCATTTTGCGGGATTGAATTTTGAAATATCTTGCAACGCCCCCGTAATCTGTTTTCTTAAAACCCCTTCGGTTTCTCCCCTGTCTCTCTGTTCTTGAGTTTCTCCGACACATAAAATCGGGGTTATTTTGGCTTCAAAGGCGGCTTTTAATTTTTTATTAACCATCTCCTCGCTTTCCTCAAAACATCTCCGTCTTTCCGAATGACCGATAAGAACATATTGACAGCCGATATTCTTAAGCATAAACGGAGAAATCTCGCCGCTAAAAGCGCCTTTTTGCTCCCAAAAACAATTCTGAGCGCCCATTCCCAAAGGAACTAAGTTCCCCCGCTTAGCGGGGGAACTTAGTTCCTTTAGATATAAAAAAGGCGGACAAATTACCACTTTCGCTTTTTTAATATTTCTTAATCCTTTTTTCACCGCGCTGAAAAGCTTCTTTGCCTCCGGCAAAGTTTGGGGATTCATTTTCCAGTTGGCTACGATTAAAGGTTTATACACTTAAAAAGATTGCGAAGAAAATAAATTTTGAAATCGTGGGGCGAGCCCCGCCGAAAGCGGGGCGAGTAGGGCGTAGTTAGGGGGAAACGATTTCAAAATTTGTTTTCGGAGCAATTAATTATTTTTTCCTAAGATATTCAGCGGCTTTTTCCGGCTCAACCGTGGAAATTTCAATATGGGCGCCGGCTTCAAAACCGGCCCAAATTGAGGTCTTGGGCAAAATCGTCCAATGCCAGTGATAATAATTATGGTTTTTTCCGTCGCAGGGAGCGGTATGGAGGTAAAAATTATAAGCCGGATTTTTAAGCGCTTTGGAAATTTTTTTCAAAACCAGGCCAAACGTTTCGGCCAATCCCTGTTTTTCTTTTTCTGTTATCATCTCAAAATAAGCAAGGTGTTTTTTAGGCGAAATGATTACCTCAAAAGCGGTCTTTGAAGCGAAAGGACAAACAGCCAGGAAATCTTTGTTTTCAAAAACAATCCTTTCTTTGTTTTTTCGCTCCCAGTCGTTCATCCGACAGTAAAGACACTTCCGCTTTTTCTGTTTATATTTTTTGGCGTTCCAGAGGGCCCGCTTTAAGTCAACGTCAATCAAAGGCGCGGTAATAATCTGGGAATGAGGATGGGAAATAGTGGCGCCGGCTTCCCGACCGTAGTTGTGAAAAACCGAAATGTAATTTACGAATTTTTTCCTCATTAAATCCAGATATCTCTGCTGGTAAACGTCAAAAACTTTTTTTAACTGACCGAAAGAAAAATCAGCCAGCTGCTTTTTATGGTCTCTGAAAATCACTACTTCGTGGAAGCCGACCGCGTTCATTTTTTTATACAAATTGCCTTCGCGTCTCTCGTTTAACTCAAAATAAGGCAGGAAAACCGGAAATATGTTCGGCACAACCGTAATCGGCCGCTTTTGGGAAATCCGGCAAAAAGCGCAATCCTTTTCAGGCCTTTCTTCTTTATTTTTTCTCCCTGCCCGGCCCGGCGCCATAACCACCCAATCCCCGCTCACCAAATCCATCCTCAACTCAGAAGGAAATTCCACCTTCTCAAATTTTTTATTTTTCTTTGCCATTATTTTATTATACACCAAATTCCTCAAAAATAAAAAAGGCCGCTCGAATGACATTGGGCTCCGAGCGGCTGACGTAGTTGGAATAATTTCCAACGATCTGGGCTGATTGTACTATTTTTATTTCATCGCTCCCTAATAATCTGTCAATACCTCGCAGTCAAAATTGTCCGATCGGACAATTTTTGTAGTAAGGCAATATTTTTTATTAAATCGTTCCTGTCAACTTATTTATTCCTGTTAACCTTATTAAAGATTGAATATTTTTTTCAAATGAAGCTCGTTATCAATTGATTCTAAAATAGCGAAGCGGACATATTTTCTTAAATTGAAAAATTCTATAATAAAGTCAATTTCATTTTTACATTCATAAGGAAAAATAAAAACACTTTTCTGAAGCTCATAAAAACCTAATTTTTTTATCTTCTCCCGCAACGCTCTTCTCCCCTCTCTAATTTTTTCAGGAATATCAAAAACAATTAATCTCCATTTGTTATCCCATTTTTTTCCTTCAATTCTCATCTTCTCAAAATGATAAGTTAGAGCTTTTAATTTTCCTTTATCTGTTAAAAATATTGTATAAGAACCATCCGGGTTTTCTTTACTTTTTATTATTTTAGACCGATAAAGATTTCTAATTTCTTTTCTCAATTTTTCCTTATCTATTTTTTTCCATTCACGAGATACATATTTTAAAACCCTCCATTGGTTTTGAGGAGTGAAAGAATAACCAAAAGCTATTCCACCCAATAAAAGCAATAGTATTTTTTGTTTTGTAGAATCCATTTTTGTAAAATATGTTTGTAAAATCTATTGCTAAAATCTATTGCCTTATATTAACACAAAATTATCAGCACGACAAAAATCGTCCGATCGGACAATTTTTGGCATACTGATTATTGATTAATTTTGGTTCAATAATTTCAATTCAAAATAAAAAGGCCCCAATGAATCTATTAAACTTCATTAGGGCCCTAACTTAACTAAAGCAGCGAATTCTCATCCATAAGGTACGATAGGCCTTTAGCGAAAGAAAGCACCATACTACAAGATGTACAAATAATCCAAGTAATGAGTATACCAACGCCTAAAGCTTTGGATATATTATTAGGCGTAGTATATCTTAGGAACAGCCACCCGACTAGACCAAGAGATAGACCAATAACCGAAAAAGTTGTGGTCATGCTATAAGACAAATTAAGAAGTAAAGCAGTAATTAGACCAGTAGCAAAACCAGTGAGCAGAAAAAGAACTGTCCCTATAATTAGACCATGGACTGACCTATTTGGTCCTTTTCTTCCCATAATGGCGACTGTTATCACAGAAACAACCAAGGTTGCGCTTATTAACAGCATGATTATCCCTTTAATCCTTCTTTCCATATTCTTACCCTTTCAATAAAAGTTAAACTTTCCTATATTTATTTTTTCGTGGACAACAACTTTTTTCTCTGTTTGTATGATAGCGTGTCATTCCAGTTCTGTCAATATCTGGCGGCCACTTGGGGTAGCCACAAGAGTGTGCTCAAAATGGGCCGAGAGGGAGTTATCTCTGGTTCGGAAACCGTAGTTGTCTCTGGCTTTTGCCACCCGCCAATCCCCGGTTGCGACCATCGGCTCAATACAAAAAGTCATTCCCGCTTTTATTTCCGGCCCGGTTCTTCTTTTTCCGTAATTGGAAATTTCCGGCTCCTCGTGAATTTCTCTGCCAATGCCATGGCCGCAAAGTTCCCGAATAACATTGTACCCCTGACTTTCAACGTATCTTTGAACCGTATTGCCAATATCGCCAAAGGTCTTTCCCGGCCTGACTTTTTTTATTCCTCTTTTCAGGGCCTTCTTGGTTATTCTGATTAAGCGCCGGGCTTCGGCTGAAATTTCTCCGACCGGAACCGTAATTGCCATATCAGCGTGAAAAGCCTTACCTGTCCCGCTTTTAGCGGGATATAAAATCCCCAAATCAAGCGAAACAATATCGCCTTCTTTTAATTTTCTTTCAGAGGGAATGCAATGAACCAGTTCTTCGTTTATTGAAACGCAAAGCGCGGCCGGGAACCCAAGATAACCCTTAAAAGAAGGTTTTGCTCCGGATTTTAAAACAAGGTCGTTGGCGACCTCGTCTAAATATTTAGTAGTCACTCCCGGCTCAACTCTTTTCTCCAGTTCCCGCATAATTCCTGCCAAAATCCGGCCGCCCGCCCGCATTATCTCAATCTCTTTTTCCGTTTTAATGCCAATCATACGAATTTCCGTAGAGGACGAGCCTCTACGGATTTTATTTTAGTGCTTTGAGGATGTCCCGGAAAACGGCGGCGACCGATTGCTCGCCGTTGATTTTTTTTATTTTTATCCCCTCTTTTTCAAAAATTTCAAAAATAGGAACCGTCCTGTTTTTGTATTCCTCCAACCTTACTTTAATTGTCTCGGGGTCGTCCAAGCCCTTTCTTTTTATCAGTTTTGAGCCGTCCAAAGGACAGATTTTTAATTTTTCCGTTTCTTTGCTGTATAAAATCGGGTGGCGCATCAATTGACAAATTCTCCGGTGGGAATTTCGGAAAATCGTTTCTTTAGGACTGATTTCAATTAAAACAACTTTAATGTTTTCTTTTTGGTAAAGTTTTTTAAGCAGAGGAATTATTTTTTTTGTTTCATAAACCGTTCTCGGAGAGCCGGCCATTACCAAATTTTCTTCCTGTTCAGCTGACTGTTCAATGTTTCTTTTCATCATTTCGCTTGCAAAAGGCGGACTGCACAATTTACCGGTAAGCCAGAATTGTTTTTCTTTTGCCATTTCAAATCTCTTTCCTTCCGCTTCAATAAATTTCCGGGAGGGATTGTTAAATTCCTTTTCCAGAATTTTGGCTGTTTCAAGATAACGCAGACCGAGTTTATCCGTTAAAAGCTCGGCTTGGGTGCCTTTGCCCGCGCCCGGCGGTCCAAACAATATAATAACTTGTTTTTTAGAATGTTTCATAATCGCGCATTTGGAGCTGACTGTTGATTTGGCGCATTGTTTCCAGAACCACCGAGACCACGATTAAAAGAGAGGTGCCGCCGATTAGAAATCCGAAAACATTCTGGACTCCGGTAACTCCGGCCACAATGGAAGGCATTACGGCAATCAAACCCAGAAACAAAGCGCCGACCAATAAAACCCGATTTAAGATATAATGAATGAATTTGGCGGTTGACTCGCCGGGTCTGATGCCCGGCACAAAACCGCCCATTTTCTGAAGATTTTGGGAAATGGCTTTGGGGTCAAAAGTGACGGCCGTGTAAAAATAAGTAAAAACAACCACCAGTCCGAAATACAAACTGCCCCTGACCCAGGAATTGGCCAAAAAAGCGGCAAGGGACTGGGCTATTCTGCCGACTATGCCGGCCGCTCCGCCCAGAAAATTAACCAGCATTTCCGGAAAAAGCAGAATTGACATAGCGAAAATTATCGGAATCACGCCGGCCGGATTGATGTTAAGCGGTAAATAAGTGGAGACGCCGCCGTACATCTTGTTGCCCCGCACTCTTTTGGCATAGGAAACCGGAATATTGCGCCGGCCCTCGGTAATTAAAACCACTCCGGTGATAATCAACAGCGCCAAAGCGAAAAAAAGCAGATAGCCGGGGATTTTCGCCGCATCCAAAGTAACATCTTGATAAACCTGGAAAACGTTCATCGGAAAACCGGCCACGATTCCGGCGAAAATCAAAAGAGAAACGCCGTTGCCAATGCCTTTTTCCGAAACCAACTCTCCCAGCCACATCAAAAAAACTGTGCCGGCTGTAATAGTTAAAAGCGCCGTAATCGTCTGAACCAAATTAAGGGACGGCGAAATAACCGCGTTGGGCGGCCGTTGAAACCAGCTAAGCATAGCGTAGCCCTGAAGTATTGCCAAAGGAATGGTCAATAACCTTCCGTACTGATTGAATTTCTGGCGGCCGGCCTCGCCCTCTTCTTTGTAAAGCTGCTCCAGCTGGGGAAAAATCATTGTCAACAACTGCAAAATAATCACGGCGGTAATGTAAGGACCGATTCCCAGCATCACGATGGAAAACCTGCTCAAAGCGCCTCCGGTTAAAACGCTCAAAAAACCGAGCATCTTGAACCTGGCAAAAAAACTTTCCAAATTCTGGGCGTTGATGCCCGGCATCGGGATATTGGCCATCAAACGGAAAACCGCGAAAATCAAAAGCACGAAAAGAATTTTGTTCCGCAACTCCTTTATTTTAAATAATTGGCTTATCTTTTGAAACCACACAATAAACTAATTATTCTAATT
>CAYNAT010000006.1:0-17072 GCA_964395685.1 uncultured Candidatus Saccharibacteria bacterium
GTGCGCCCGGATGGATTCGAACCATCAACCTCGGTCTTATAAGGGCCTTGCTCCACCATTGAGCTACGGGCGCAGATTTTCTATTTTACCTCTTTTGTTCTCATTTTCAAGGAAAGCGAGCGGGGATTTTTAGTCCGGAATTTCGCTTTCTCGCCGTTTATCAAATGTTCAAATTCTTCTTTTTCAATGGTTTCTTTACTAATCAGGGTCTGGGCGATTTTAGTAAGCAGTTTTTTCTTGGCGGTTAAAATTTTTGTCGCCCGCTTCTCGGCCGCCATGACCAGCTTTTCCACTTCCCGGTCAATGGCTTCGGCCACTTTTTCCGAATAATTTCTCTGCTCGCCGAATTCTTTGCCCAAAAAAACCAGTTCTTCTTTTTCGCCGAAGGAAATCGGGCCCAAAGAAGACATTCCGTATTCTTTAACCAATTTCCTGGCCAACTCCGAAGCCACTTTCAAATCGTTGGAAGCGCCGGTGGTAATCTCCCTGAATTTTATTTTTTCGGCGCAGTAGCCGCCGAGCAAAGTGGCCATTTCGGCCAAAAACTCTTTTTTGGCCTTAATCTTTTTTTCTTCAATCGGCATCTTTAAAGTATAGCCGGCGGCCATACCCCGGGCAATAATGGAAATTTTCCGGACCGGCTCGGCCTCGGGCAGAGAAGCGGAAACCAAAGCATGGCCGGCCTCGTGAAAAGCGGCGATTTCTTTTTCCTTTTTGGACAAAATATGGCTTTTTCTTTCCGGACCGAGCAGAACTTTTTCAATTGACTCTAAAAATTCTTCCTGATAAATCTGGGTTTTATCCCGCCGGGCAGCCAAAATGGCTGCTTCGTTTACCACGTTGGCGATGTCAGCTCCGGAAAATCCAGGCGTTCTTTCGCTTACTTCTTTCAAGTTCACGTCTAAGGCCAAAGGCTTGCCCCGGCAGTGAATTTTTAAAATCTCTTCCCGACCCTTTACGTCGGGCATATCCAAAATAACTTTTCGGTCAAAACGACCCGGTCTAAGCAGGGCCGGGTCCAGAATGTCGGGCCGGTTGGTGCTGCTTAAAACCACGATTTTGGAGTCCTGTTCAAAACCGTCCATTTCCACCAGAATTTGATTTAGGGTTTGTTCTCTTTCGTCGTGGCCGCCGCCAATGCCCGCTCCCCGATGCCGGCCGATGGCGTCCAGTTCGTCTATATAAAGAATGGAGGGCTGATGTTTTTTGGCCGTGCCAAAAAGATCTTTAACCCTGGCGCTGCCCACGCCGACGAACATTTCCACGAATTCGGAACCGGAAATTGAGAAAAAGGGCACTTCGGCCTCCCCGGCCGTTGCTCTTGCCAATAAGGTTTTTCCTGTGCCCGGCGCGCCGGTCAAGAGAACGCCCTTGGGAATTCGGGCGCCCATTTTCAGATATTTTTTGGGATTTTTCAGAAAATCAACCACTTCCTTCAGCTCTTCTTTGGCTTCTTTCAAACCGGCAACGTCTTTGAAAGTTATTTTTTCTTTAGGATGACCTTCGGCGCCGAAAAGACGGGCTTTGGCTTTGGTAAAACTGAAGGCCTGGGCCGCGCCGGCTTTTGCCTGACGAAAAAGCATCCAGAAAAAAACGCCGAAAATCAGAAGCGGCAGAACGATTATTAAAAGCGGCTCCAGCCAGGTCCAGCCGCCGCTTTCTTTTTCTGTTCCAATTTCCACTTTCTTTAATTCTTCTCCCTCAACGCCCAAATTAACCAAAGACTGAGAAAGAGAACTTTCCGCTTCTTTTCTTGATTTCGCCTCATTGGCGTCCTGATATTCAACTGAAAGTTCCGAACCGCTTATTGCGATTTTCTTGACTTTTCCCTGGTTAATATCCTCAACCAGCCGGCTTAAAGAAATTTCTTCTTTTCCGTTGCTAAATGGCTGGCTGAACAAAGCAAAAACTCCGGAAATTATCAAAAAAATCAAGAGAATAAAAACAAAATTTTTAACCAGACTTTTCATTTTATTATTCTAATCTAACACAAAAAAAACCTCCTGTCTACAACTTACCGACAAGAGGATTTTAGGTCAACCGGAATTATACGGCAACTGCGGAAGATTTATTATTTTTCTGGTTTATCCCTCTGAGAAATTTTGTCAAAGAGGTAATCGCCCAAGAAATTCCTTCAATTGCCCGATAGATCTTTTTACTCTCTTCATCTTTTTCGCGAAGCTGCTTAAACTTTGCTTTTATTTCTTTTTCAGCGACTTTAAGGTAATTTTCAACATCAGAGGAAGGTCTTTTACAAGCCAATGCCTCATCGGCGATTTGCTTTTGAACCTGCAGTTGAGCTTCCGCTAATATCCATCTTATTCTCTCTATTTTACGCTCTTCTAGTTTTTTAAGCGTTTCCCCTAATCCGCGACGGGTAATTCTTGCCCATGCGATAATCATAGGAATATCAATCACTCCGCCAACTTCTCTGTAGCATTTTGGGCAAAGCCATTTATTGGGTTCTTTTGACCAATTGCCACAGCGAGGACAAATTTCCGAATTCCGGTGATTATTTTTTGTGTCCATAGGACACCTCCCTTCTTAATATGCTGGTTGACTCATATTCTTATTATATGCCCTTATCTAATTTTTGTCAAGATGCAGGGTCATTCGGTGCTCTTTTGGCTCCAGCAGTAAAATCTGGAAATCGTATTTTTTGCCTATTCCCAGAATTTCTTCCATTTTTTTCTGGGAGCCGAATTCGGAAATATGACAAAGTCCCTGAATCTGGTCCGAGATTTTAACAAAAGCGCCGAAGGGATTAAGCTTTATCACCTCGCCCTTGACAAGGTCCCCTTTTTTATATTCGTCCTCAATATTCTGCCAGGGGTCTTTTTTCAGGGCCTTGAGAGACAAAGAAATCTTGCCTTGAGAAATATCAATGATTTTCGCTTTAACCTTTTGGCCGACCCGGATTATTTCCGAAGGGTCTTCAATCAACTGCCAGTCCAGTTCTGAAATATGAATCAATCCCTCCAATTCCTCGTCGGCGAACTTAACGAAAACGCCGAAGTCCACGATGCCGGTAACTTCGACTTCAACCAGGTCGCCGATTTTATAATTTTTTAAAAGCTCTTCGGTTTTTTTGGAATCTTTGGCTTTTTCCGATAAAATAAGTTTTTCCTCTTTTTCGTTAAAATCAAATATCTTAACTTCCATTTCCTGGCCGACAAAGGCCTGCAAAGCCCGCAAAATTTTCTGGCTGTCCCCGCCTTCCACTTTCGGGTAATTAGCCGAAGACAACTGGGAAACCGGCAGAAAGCCGGAAATTCCCGAAACTTCGGCCAGGAGGCCGCCTTTGTTCGCGCCGGAAATTTTTACTTTGATAATTTCCTCTTTTTCTTTTTTTTGCCTCAGTTCTTCCCAAGCAAGCTCCCGACCGGCCCTGGTCAGAGAAAGCTCCAAATAACCCTGTTCGTTTTCCAGGTCAACTATTTTAGCAAAAATCGTTTCGCCGCTTTTCAGACTTTTTAATTTGTCTCTGGCTTCGTAAAACTCCCGGCCGAAAATTATGCCCGCGCCCCGGGGGCTCAAATCAAAAAAGGCCGAGGCCTTGCCCTTGCCGACAATTTTTGCCTGAACGATTTCGCCGACTCTTAAAGGTTTTAACAAATCATCTGTTTCCGTCATATGAATTATCTATAACATAAAAAGTTTCCGAAAGCAAGATTATTTGAATAAATTTTGGAAATCGGCTAAAATAAATTATATGCGAATTTTAAGCGGCATCCAGCCGACCGGCTCAATCCATATCGGGAATTATCTGGGCGCCATCAAACAATGGACCGAACTCCAGGAGAAAAACGAGTGTCTTTTTTTCATCGCCGATTTGCACGCCTTAACTGTTCCTTATCAGTCCGAAGAACTTCAAAAAAACATTCTGGAAACGGCAACCAGCCATTTGGCCGCCGGCCTTGAACCGGAAAAAAGCATTCTCTTTGTCCAGTCGGAAATCAAAGAGCACACTGAACTCTGTTGGCTGCTGAACACGGTTTGCCCGCTCGGCGATTTGGAAAGAATGACTCAATTTAAAGAAAAAGCCAGACAGTTCAGAAATCATCTTAACGCCGGACTTTTAGTTTATCCCGTTCTCCAGGCGGCTGACATTCTGCTTTACAAAACCGAAGCGGTGCCGGTCGGCAAAGACCAGGTCCAGCACATTGAACTGGCCCGAACTATCGCCCGAAAATTCAATCAGCGCTTCGGGAAAACTTTCCCCGAGCCGAAAGCCCTTTTAGCCAAACAGGGCGCCAAAATTATGGCTCTGAACAATCCCAGACAGAAAATGTCAAAATCTTTAGGTCCTCAAAATTATCTTTCTCTTTTTGAAGAACCAAAAGAAATCAGCAAAAAAATCGCCGCGGCCGTGACTGACAGCGGAAAACAAATAAAATACGACTTAAAAAGAAAAGCGGGCCTTGCCAATCTTTTAACGATTTACAGTTCGTTCAGTCAAAAATCAATCAAGGAACTGGAAAAAGAATTCAGAGGCAAAAGTTACGCTTATTTCAAAAAATCCTTAAGCGAACTTCTGACAAATTCCCTGGAACCTTTTCGGCGCAAAAGAAAAGAACTTCTTTTAAGAGAAGTTTACGTCAGGGAAACCTTAAAACTGGGCGCCAAGCGGGCCAGGACAATCGCCGAAAGCGCAATGAGCGAAATCCGCCAAAAAGTGGGCCTGGTTTAAATTAAAGAACTAAGCTTCTTGTTTTTTTTATCCGCTTTTCCATTTTTTGCCGATTTCCGGATATTGGTCCAGATATTTTTTTACAATTTTTTGGAACTCTTTTAATCTGTTCTCAGTTTTTGCCTCAAAGCCCAAAACTAAAACCGGGAGATTGGAAGAAGCTCTGATTAAAAACCAACCGTCAAGAAATTGAACTCTGGCGCCGTTAACATCAATAACATTTTCTTCGCCAAAATCCTTTTTAATCTGCTCAACCAATTTCTCCACTATCTTATACTTTATCTCATCGCTACAGTCAACCTGAATAGTAGGAGTTTTGAAATATTGGGGCGTGGTTTTCATAACTTCTGAAAAGGATTTATCTTGACCTGAAAGATATTCTAAAAATTTTAAAGAAGCAAAAACTGCATCGTCATAATCATAATATCCGTAGCGGTAAAATATATGACCGCTGCCCTCTCCTCCTAAAACAGCGTCTACTTCTTTACTTTTTTGCTTAATGTATGAATGGCCAGTTTTCCAAATAACCGGCTTGCCGCCGTGAGTTTTAATATCTTCAAATAATCCTTGAGTTGCTTTGACGTCAAAAACTACAGCTGAACCTGGTTTTTCTTTCAAGGATTGACGAGCTAAAATAATTAAAGCCTGGTCAGGAAAAACATTATTTCCTTTCTCGTCGCAAAAACCAACCCGGTCACCGTCTCCATCATAACCAAGACCTATATCAGCTTTCTCTTTTTTAACTTTCTTTGATAGGGCTTCCTGAGCCTTCACTAAAGTAGGGTTGGGTTCATGATTAGGGAAAGAAAAATCTATATTGCAAAACTGTTCAATCACTTCGCAGCCTGCTTCCTTTAAAATCTGAGGGGCGATCAGCCCGGCCGTACCATTGCCGCAGTTAACAACTACTTTTAACTTTTTCTTTAAATTAATCTTTGACAGCACCTTTCTTTTATAATCTTCAAATATGCCCTCATATTTTTTTAACTTGCCCTGGCCGAAAATAAGATCATCGCTCAAAATAATTTCATATATTTCTTTTACATCCTTGGGCAATAAAGTAGTAGAAAAATCATAAGCTAGTTTAAAACCGCTCCAACCGTTGGGATTATGAGAGGCAGTAATCATGGCTCCGCCTTTTATTTTCAAATGATGCTGGGAAAAATAAAGAACTGGCGAGATAACCATGCCGATTTCAACTATATTAATTCCGGAACAAAGCAAACCTTTAACAAACCCATTTTTCAATCTTTCCGAATATTCCCGAGCATCAAAACCAACTATCACCTCTTTAAGTTTTCTCCTTTTAAGAAAAACAGCAAAACCTTTGGCAATAATTTCAGCGCTCTTTTCGTTCAACTCTTCGTTATTGACTCGACCCCTAATATCATATTCTCGAAACATTGTTTTTTTTATCTCCATAGTATTTTAAATTAAAATGGGTGAGTTGACTATCATATAAATGTATTATACCATAAATTTATGAGTTTTTCCGTAGGCATTATCGGGCTTCCCAATGTCGGCAAGTCCACTTTATTCAAGGCCCTGACCAAAAAACAGGTTGCCATTGCCGACTATCCTTTTACCACTATTGAACCGAATGTCGGCAAAGTGGCGGTTCCGGACCAGCGGCTGGAGGAAATCGCCAAAAAGGTCAAGCCGGAAAAAATTACCAAGACCGTCATTGAATTCATTGACATCGCCGGACTGGTCAAAGACGCTCATAAAGGCGAGGGCTTGGGAAATCAATTTTTATCGTATATCAGACCCTGCGACGCAATCGTGGAAGTGGTTAAAGCATTTGGAAATTGCCAGCCGGAAGAAGACATTAAAACGATTGATAACGAGTTATTGATGAAAGACCGGGAAATCGGCGATAACCTCTTAACTTCCAAGCCAAAGATTTATCTGTTTAACGTTCAAGATAGCGGAGGCCTGTCCTCCGCTGTTGAGCGGAGGACAGGCCTCCGTATCAATTTGAAAGACGAAACAGAGATGTCGGAATTATCGGAAGCCGAAATAAAAGAATTAGGTCTTCAGTCGCAACTTGACCGCTTAATTCTTGCCTGCTATAATGCTTTAGACCTTATTACTTTTTTTACCATTGCCGGCGCTAAAGAAACAAGGGCCTGGACCCTTAAAAAGGGCTCCGCTATTCTGGAGGCGGCCGCTCAGGTCCATTCCGACTTTGCTGAAAAATTTATCAAAGCCAAAGTAATCCCCTGCTCGGAGTTTATAAAAGGCGGCGCCTGGAAAATAATCGGAAAAGATTATTCGATCCAGGACGGAGATATCATTGAATTTAAGATATGAAACACTACGAATTAACATATTTATCGTCAGCGGATGTCTCGGAAAAAGTAAGCGGTTTTATCAAAGAAGAATCGGGAATTTTGGATAAAACGCTGAAACCCGTTCAAAAAGAAAAAGGACTTTTAACTGTTTTGTCTTTTCATTTAAGTCCTGAAAAATTGGAGAATTTGGAGAAAAAACTTAAAGCGGAAAGCCAAATTATCCGTTATCTGCTCTTAGTTAAAAAAGTTGCCAAAGAAGCCCCGTTGAAAGAAAGAGGGGTTTTCCCGTTAAAAAGAAAAACGAACACCGGTCTAAAATCCGAATCCAAAAAGGTCGACCTTAAAGAAATTGACCAAAAAATAGAAGAAATTTTGGGGCAATAGCCCCAACACGGATTAATACTGATTTTAACGGATAAATACTGATAAAATTATCCGTATAAATCAATTAAATCCGCATAAATCAGCGTCTTATGAATTTAAACAAAGCAATTCTCGTCGGCCGCTTGACCAAAGATCCGGAAATGAGAAGCACGTCTTCCGGCCAATCGGTCTGCTCTTTCGGCTTGGCCACCAACCGAACCTGGACCAACCGGGAAACAAACCAGCGGGAAGAAAAAACCGAATTTCACAATATCGTGGTTTGGGGCAGATTGGCTGAAATTATTTCCCAATTTTTAAAAAAGGGAAATTTGCTTTTGGTTGAAGGACGGATTCAAACCAGGTCCTGGCAGGATTCCTCGGGCAATAAGAGATACCGGACCGAAATCGTTGCTGAAAATATCCAACTGCCGCCCAAAAGTTTTTCCCAAAAACAACAGCCTCAACAGGAAAAAAGCCAGGCGAACATTTCTAACGAGGAGATTCCGGTTATTGAAGAAAACGAACCGCCGTCAAGCGAAACCGGAGAAATTGACGTAAAAAATATACCATTTTGAAATTATGGACTGCTACTTTTGTCAAAGAAACATTAAGGAAATTAATTTTCAGGAAACCGAACTTCTTAAAAGGTTTATTTCCGGTTTGGGCAAAATCAGGGCCAGGAAAAGAACCGGGCTCTGCTCAAAGCACCAGAAGAAACTCTCAAAAGCAATAAAAAGAGCCCGACATATCGGACTTCTTTCTGCTACTAAGAAATAAAATAGCAATTTTGCTGTTCTATTTCTTGTTTATATCTGTTCCATAACCGCTTTTTTTATTTTTTCGGTAAGGGCCGGATTTTCTTTTAAAAACTTTTTGGCTCCTTCCATGCCCTGGCCCAATTTTTGGTCCTGATACTGATACCAGCTGCCGGCTTTTTTAATAATTCCCTGCTTTAAGCCGGTATTGAGAAGGTCGGCCAAATAAGAAATGCCTTCATTATAATAAATGTCAAACTCGGTCGTCTTGAAAGGCGCGGCCACTTTGTTTTTAACGATTTTTGCCCTGATCCGGCTGCCGATAATTTCGTCTCCGGATTTTATCTGGGCGATTCTTCGCAAATTTATTCTTACCGAAGAATAAAATTTCAGAGCCAGACCGCCCGGCGTGGTTTCCGGGTTGCCGTAGACCCCGATTTTCATTCTGGTCTGATTCAAAAAAATAACCGCGGTCTTGGTTTTAGAAACAACTCCGGATAGTTTTCTTAAAGCCGAAGACATCAACCGGGCCTGAAGGCCAATCTGGAATTCGCCCATTTCCCCGGCAATCTCGGCTTTAGGCGCCAGAGCGGCTACCGAATCAACCACGATTACATCAACCTGGCCGGAGCGAATCAGAGTTTCAACAATCTGCAAACCCTGTTCGCCGGAGTCGGGCTGGGAAATCAAAAGGTCATCCACGTTGACCCCGATTCTTCGGGCGTAATCCGGGTCAAGAGCGTTTTCCGCATCAACAAAGGCGGCCACTCCGCCTTTTTTTTGGGCCTGGGCGCAGATATGAAGAGCTAAGCTCGTTTTGCCGGAACTTTCCGGGCCGAAAATTTCCACCACCCGGCCCCTGGGAATTCCAGATACGCCCAGAGCCGCGTCCAGAGAAATAGAGCCGGTCGGGATAACGTCAACGTCAACCGGCCTGGCGTCTTTCAGCTTCATTATCGCGCCTTCGCCGAAACGCTGTTTGATTTCCTCCACCGCCTCCTCCAAATCCGCCCTCTCTTTTCCGGCCTCTTTCCCGTTCTCTTTCCTGCTCTCCGCCAAATTTTCCTTTTTTTTCACCATATACTTTATAATACTATTTTCTACCCAATAAAGTCAATTTTGCCCGAGGACGGGCCTCGGACAACTTCGGCTAAATTTTAGACCTTTTGCCAGGAATCTCCTTCGCTGTTTTCGCCGCTGTTTTCCGGATTATTTTCTTCTGACTGGCCCTCCAAATCGTCTAATTGGGGCAGGGGCTGGGAATTTGGCTGGCCGTAAACTTCTCTTGGTTTGGCGCCTTGGCCGGGTCCGACAATGCCTTTTTCTTCCAAGATGTCAATCAAGCGGGCGGCCCGGGCATAGCCCACTCTCAAGCGGCGCTGGAGCAGGGAAGCCGAGGCCTTTTTCGCTTCCAAAACCACTTTTTTGGCTTCTTCAAAAAGAGAATCGTCTTCAGCCGAACCGGAAAAACCGGAAAAGCCGGAAAAATCAGAAGCTCCCGACTCGGCCGAAGTTTTATCCAGCTCCTGAACCAAATCCCGGTCCATTTCACTTACCAGACCCGGCTCCTGATTTTGAGCCACAACATATTTCACCACTCTTCTTAATTCTTTTTCCGAAACATAGGCGGCCTGAATTCTTTTCGGCTTGATTACTTCGGCCGAAACATAAAGCAAATCGCCCAGACCCAAAAGTTTCTCGGCGCCGGCCGTGTCCAGAACGGTCCGGGAATCAACCTGGGAAGCGACCTGAAAAGTGATTCGGGAAGTGATGTTGGCTTTAATCAAACCGGTAATTACTTCCACCGAAGGCCTTTGAGTCGCCACTACCAGATGAATGCCGACTGCCCGGGCCATCTGGGCCAAGCGGACAATTCCGGCTTCAATTTCCCGGCCCTTGGCCGCCATTAAATCAGCCAGTTCGTCAATAATCAGAACAATAAAAGGCAAAACCGGCTCTTTATTGAGCAGGGCTTTTTCGTTGTAAGAAGCGATGTCCCGGGATTTGGCTTCCGAAAGAACGTCAAACCTTCTTTCCATCTCTCCGGTAAGCCATTTTAAGACGGAAATGGTCTGATTGGCGTTGTAAATTACCGGACACAAAAGATGAGGCAGATTATTGTAAACCGGAAATTCCACTCTTTTCGGGTCAATCAGAATAAACCGGAGATTTTCCGGACCGGCGCCTTTTATTGCGCTGGTCGGCTGGTAAAGCAAGCTTAAGATCAAAGAATTCAAAAAAATTGTTTTACCGGTGCCGGTACTGCCGGCAACCAAAAGGTGAGGCATCCGGGACAAATCGGCGAAAAAAGGAAAACCGGAAACATCCCGACCCAAAGCCAAAACCAGATTGGCAGACGATTTCTGGAAATCCTGACTTTCAATTAAATTTCTCAAGCCGACTCTGGCTCTTATTTTATTCGGCACTTCAATGCCGACCAGGGAGCGGCCGGGAATCGGCGCCTCAATCCTGATCGGATGACTGGCCAAAGCCAAAGCCAAATCATTGGTCAGACCGGTTATCTTGGAAAGCTTTATGCCTTCGGCCGGTTTTAGAGTGTATTGGGTAACGGTCGGCCCGACATTAACTTCGGACATTGCCACTTCAATGCCGAAATTCTGAAAAGTTTTTTTAATAATAGCTGAATTTATTCTGGTGTCGCCGCTGCTGGGAACACCCCTGTCCGGTTCCAATAAATTAAGGGGTGGCGGCTGATAAGAAATCCCGCTTGCCGAAGAACTGATTTTCGGTTTGATGTCCGGAAAGAACCGAGCTCCTTTTGAAAGGAACTCGGTTCCTTCCGGAGTTCCTTCCGAGCCAGGCACTTCTTTTATTTTAAACTTAGGACCGAAAATTCGTTTAATAATTGAGGGTCTCTCAATCATTTGCTCGCCAGGAGATTTTTTTTCCGCTAGAGTCGGAACGACTTCCTCCTCTTTTTTTTCTTTTTTAAAGATAAAACCGAGAAAATGCCATAAAATTAAAAGGCCGATAAGGAACAGGGCCGAGAAAATCAGCTGGCTGGCCCAAAAACCGAAATATTTCAAAAAAGCCCAGGAAGCGAAATAGCCAAACCAGCCGCCCTTCAAGGTTTCCGGCTCAAAACCGGCTAAAAAACCGGTAATGCTTAAAATCAAAATAAAAATAGCCAAAATTACCGGCCAAAAAACATTACTGCCCGGTCGCAAAAAACTTTTTTCTTTTTTAGCCAGCAAAAGAGCCAGGCCGGCCAAAACAAGAATCAAGGGAGTTAAAAAAACCGCCTGACCGAGTAAAAATCTGGCTCCCGTCATAAAATACTGACCGCCTTTGCCGGCTTTTTCAAAAAAACTCAAACCGATAAGCAGAGCGGCCAAAACGAGCAAGACGCCGACGATTTTCTCTTTTACTTCGTCGGGCAGAGTGAATCTTTTTTTTAATTTTCGCTTTTTTCTTTTTACCATAATTCTATTATATCTTTTTTTACTCAACTATTCCACTTCTTCCCAGCTGATTATTTTGAAATCGTATTCCACATAAGGAACAAAAGGCGGCGGCTCGTAAATCAGGCTCTGGTCAAAATAACTTTCCCGCTTGCGGTAGCCGGAAACAATTTCACTGCCCGAAGTCCATTGAGTGCCCACCCGGTCATTACTGACTATTGAACCGGTAATGTCCAGTTCTTCTCTGATATTGTTAGGATAGTGGTTCCGGCCAAAGCGGCCTTTTTGAGCGATGAAAATTCCCTTTAATTGGAGCGTGTCCAGCGAGTCCGGAGCGATTAAAACGTTTCTTTGAGCGATTAAAGCCAGACCGTCTGAGCCGTCGTCAGTAGTATAAATAATATTCCCTCGCAAGACAACGTCAGCCTCTTTATTGGAGTCAATAATATTTGCCGAAGTCAAAGTGATTTTTCCCTTCACTTCTCCTTCAAGCCAAAGATTATCTTCAATAAAAATAACCGGACAGTCAGAGCTCATCGAGTAAGAGTTATAAAAATATTCGTTTCCAATTCGGAAATAATCGTAATGCCAGCCCTCTTCAATGCTGTAAGCCCAATCCGACCAAAGCTGGGTAATAATACGAACCTCCGTACTGCCGTTATCCTGAAATATCAAATGATAACCCTCGGCTTGGGGATTAATATCGCTGGCCGGAGGCAAATAAAGAGAACTGGCCTGAGCTCTGGCTTTAATTTTGACTAAATCAACGCTGATTCCCGCAAAATCAAAAAGAACGGCTGGAAATTCAAAAAGCTCGGGCCGGGAGTTTTCCGTGGTGGTAAAAACGCCCGGGCAAAGGCAGCTGGAGCCCTCCAGCCAACAACCATCAGCGGTCGGGCAGGGATCACAACCAAAAGAACCGGTACAGGTCCACTCCGGCTGACCGGAACTGACCAATGATTGATTCTGGCCGTCCATTCTGATTCCGCCGTTGGAATGATAAAGCCCCCGGATTTCCCGGTCCGGCCCGGCCCAGACATTGTCGTTCAGAAGATAAACGTATTTTGCCACCGAACTTCGGGCGTATAAAACCTTGATCCTTCTTTTGGTCTGGGGATAGCTTTCGGTCCAGCCGGTGGAAACGATTTCTCTTTTAACGGTTTCGCCGCAGCAAACGTCCGAACTTATCTCCAGGGAAAACCAACCGAGAAAATTGCCTTCCGGGTCAAAATACTCTTTTTCCAAAGAGCACTGATCTTCAACTCCGTTGTTAAGACACCAGCGGAAATAATTTATACCGGCTTCGCTAATCTGGAAAGCCTGCTGCCAAGCTAAACGTTGGTTGCTCTGCCTTATTTGAAGAAGAATAAATAAAAGAAGACTGCTCAGCAAAATCAAAAAAACCAAACCGAAAACCAGAGCCAAAGTGATTATGGCGCCCTTATTTTTTGGTTTAATTTTCAATTTATAATTTTTAATTTTCATTAAATTTTATAATTTTTAATTTTCAAACTATCTGAAAATTATTTAATACTCCTCTTTTAAATTTCTTAATTGAACATAGGACTCAAGCTCAAAATCCTGGGGCGGCTTGTTCGGGTCAACGTTGATTACCAGATAAACTTTCATTACTTTTGTTTCGGACAAACGGGCCGAATAATCGCTTATTGGCTGACCGCTCTGGTCAAAATACTCAAAAATCGGCGGCGAATTGCGAACGTAAGAACTTAAAATTGAAATCTGCTCGTTTTCCACCGGATATTCCACGGGCCCGGTTGTCGGGTCAATCACGCCTTTTTTTAACTGATTGGCAAGCCCGATAATTTCTTCCTGCCAGGAAAGAGTGAATTTTACTTTCATGGAATGGTGCGGCTCCTGCCAAAAACACATATTGTCAACCTGAACCGTGGCATCGGCCATAAGATTAAGAAAGCCGTCAGCCGCTTCCTGGCTTAGGTCAAAAACCGCTGTGCCCTGCCAGTCGCCGGCGCAATCGGAACAGCCGGACTGACAAACCGCTCCCAGATAATTTCCGTCAACGTAAATATCTGCATATTCCCAGTCCAAACCGAAATCGCCCTCAACCGAAACTTCAAGCCGGGCTGACTGCAATTCCCCGGTTAAAAAATCGGAAAACAAAACGTTGCAGGAACCGCCGTCCACCAGAGAGAAACAATATTGGGTCTGCTGACCGGAGCTGATTTCGCCCAAAAAATACCTTACTCTTTCCACCTGGTCGTCCTGATCAATGTCGCTGTAAAAAATAAATTCTTTGTCTCCGGCCTGCTCAATAACAAAAGAGCCGTCGTCGCCCTGCTTGGCTTCTCTTGCTTCTTTGACTATTGTCTCAACGCCCCGTCTGGCTTCGTCAATGGCTAAGGACTGCTGCCAGCTGTATCCCTGGGTTCGGTAAAGAACGGATATTAAACTGAAAACCAGAACTATAATCAAACCAAAAATGCCGAGGGCAACTAATGTTTCTATAAGGGTAAAACACCTCATAATAAATTCTCAATTTTCAAACTTTTTTAATTCAGATTTGTTTAAAAATTAATCCATTAAAAATTTAATAAAAATTAGAAATTGAAAATTATTTACTACTCTATTCTTTTCAAGTTTATTATTTTGGTAACGTCTCCGGAAACAGAAACTTGCCGGGAATAATCGGAATAGCCGGGCGCGGAAATTTCCAAACTATAATCGGCCGGTTCCAGAGGAATAAAATAGGTCTGGCCGTCCTGGTCAGTGTATTGAGTTTTATCATAACCCAAGCCGGAATTTTGCAATCGGCAGGTTGCTGAAAAAACCGGTTCGCCGGTATCAACGTCCTGAACATTAAGTAAGAGGGAATTTTGGGCTTCCAGATAAAGGTTGACTTCCAGAGAAGTATCAGGCGCTAAAGCAATCGGCTGGGGCGAAGGAAAAATCCCGGCCAAATCCAAACCGGTGGCCGGCGGTATTGAAAAATGATACAAATCCCATTCCAAATTATTAATGTTAATCTGGCCGCTGCCGCCGGAATTATACTCCTGAGAATATTTATAAACCGGATTTTCTTCAACGTCCAAGCCAATAATTTTTTCTCCCTGCAAACGGAAAATTGCGCCGGCTATTAATCCGGCTTGGCTGTTTTTCCAGGAAAGTTGCCAGTCGTAAAGAGTCGGAGAAAAATCAGGGTCAGAGCTGGAAAAAATCGCTTTTATTTTCAGTTCCGGATAGGTCTCGGAGTCCAAACCGGATAAATCAATCGGCGAAGAACCGAAACCGCCGGGATTGCCGCTTAAGTCGTAATCCGGCACTAAAAACCAGTTTTCTCCGTTGAGATAAAAAAGCTGGTAAAGAATCTGAGTTGAAACCGGCTCCAGATCATTCCAGGAAAGTTCCTGCCATTCCAATAAATCAGAGGGCGAAATCTCCGTAGAAAACAAATAACCGGAATCTTGATATTGACCTTCTGTTTGGGTTAAAACCGCTTCTCCTTCGCCAGCCTCCAAATCGGAAATTTCCGAAATCTTGCTTTGGTCCAGAAAAGAGTCGGAAAAATAATCCAAACCCCAAAGAGAATAAGTTCTTACTGAAAAAGAGCTTAATTTGTCAATGCTAAAACTGTTTTCAGTAAGCAAACCCTCCAAAACCGAAGGATGAGGCGTTTCCGGAATAGCCACTTCTTCAATCCCGTAAGTCCGGGCCGAGCTGTAATTTGTTTTGGAAACCGCTACTTTATAACTGCCCGGTTCCAGAGAAAAAAAGTGGCTTCCCTCTGCCGGGCTGGCGCTTTTAACAATCTGGTCAGTATCCGGGTCCCTGACTTCAATCAGGGGGCCGCTCACTGCCTGGCCAAAAGCGTCAAAAACCGAAACCAAAAGAATTCCGCCGGTTTCCGAACACTCCTGGCTAAGATTCTTGGGAGAAACGTCAGTGCTTAATTCAACAAAACCTTCCAGGGCGCCGGACCAGGAAACTTTGATTTTGACTTTTTTATAATCATTGGGGCATTCGTCCTCGGGCAGGGAAATTCCGTCAGTCGGGTCAATTGCGTAATCAACCCGGGTTTCAACCAAATAATCAACTCCGTTAAGAGTAGTTGTCTTTACCGCCTCCAAAACTCCGTCGGGAAATCCGCCAGAAACTCCCACTGAACCGTAATCCAAGTTCCTGATTTTTTCCAGTTCGCCGCTGGCAATGGCCGTGGCAACGATTTTATTCCGGCTCTGACCGATTACTTTGATTCCCAACTGGTAAGCGCCGAAAATCCCCAGAAAAACCAGTAAAACCAAAAAAACGCCCACCAAAACCTCAATTAGAGTAAACGATTTTTGTTTCATAAAGCGCCCATCATTGAGTAAATCGGCTGAATCATTGAAATGGCGAAAAAACCGACCACCGCTCCGATAATGACCATTAAAACCGGCTCAACCACGGCTGATAAATTCTGGGTGGCGTTGGCAACCTCTTCTTCAAAAAATTCGGCTAACTTTTCCAGAATGCTTGAGGTCTCGCCGGTTTCTTCGCCGACCGAAGTCATCTGAACCACCAAGTCGGGAAAAATATCTTGATATTCGGTTAAAGCGTCGGCCAGACGGCTGCCTTTAACCACTTTTTCAGCCGCCCCTGATATTGCTTTTTTATAATAGAAATTCTCCAGAGAACCGGCAACCACTTCCAAAGACCTTACAATGGGAACGCCGGCTTTTATCAGAGAAGACAAAGTCCGGCTGATATGGGCGGCGTTTGATTTTTTAACGAGCGGCGCGATAATCGGAATTTTCAAAAAAAGAGCGCTGGATAGTTTTTTGCCGCTTTTTGTTTTCAAACAATACCTCGCAAACAGGAAAAAAAATACAATTACCAAAGGAAGAAGGTACCAGTATTTTCCCAAAAAAAGACCGAGAGCGATTACAATTTTAGTGGTAAAGGGGAGCTCGGTTTTCAGGTCCTTAAAAATTTGAGCCAGTTTCGGCACCACTAAAATCAGCATTAAAATTCCGATGATTATCATCGTTATCAGAATAACGCTGGGATAAACCATCGCTCCTTTTACTTTTGATTTGAGCTGATTTTCTTTTTCCATCTGCTTTTCCGAAATTCTTAAAACCTCTTCCAAATTTCCGGTTTCCTCGCCGACTTTGAGCATATTAATGAACAAATCGGAAAAAACAGCCGGAAAATCAGCCAAGGTTTCGGAAAAAGACCGGCCCTTGGTAATTTCCTCTTTGATTTTCAAAAGAATTTTTTGGAATTTTTTCTTTCTGCTCTGCTCGGATAAAATTGTTAAAGCCCGGGGCAGGGACACGCCGGAAGCGATCATCACCTGGAGATTGCGGCAAAACATTATTTTGTCTTTCAGGGAAACCCGGCTCAAAAAAGAAAAGGGGGCAAAAATTTTATTTTTTTTCTTACTTGCCTCTCCTTCCAAATCGGCCTTAATTAAAACAGCGCCCTGCTGGCGAAGAATCCGGGCAAGCTGATGAACGTCTTTGGCTTCTGATAACCCTTTTTTCTGCTCACCCTCCAGGGTTTTAGCGATGTAATTATATTTAGGCATAAA
>CAYNAT010000006.1:17172-23142 GCA_964395685.1 uncultured Candidatus Saccharibacteria bacterium
AAATTATTCAATTATCACTCTTAAAACTTCTTCAAGGCTGGTTATGCCCCGGGCCGCTTTGACGAATCCGTCTTCAATCATCGTTCGCATTCCCTCTTTTCTGGCCTGCTCCTGAATTTGGTCGCTGATTGCCTGTTTGACGATTAATTCTTTGATTGTTTCGCTTACATTGAGAGCCTCAAAAATCCCGACCCGGCCCTGATAACCCTCGCTGCATTCTTTGGAAGAGAACGGCCGGTAAAAAGGAATGGTTTTAAAAGTGGCTCCGGATTTTATCGCTTTTTCCTCTTTTAAAACCTCCAGCATTCTATTCAGGTCGCAGTATTTGCTTAAATTTTTGATTTCCGAGTCGTTCAAAAAATATTTTTTGTTTCTGACGTGAAGCCGCCTGACCAAACGTTGGGCAATAATAACGTTCAAGGTTGAGGAAATCAGAAAGGGCTCGGCTTTCATATCCAAGAGACGGGGAATGGCGCCGGCCGCGTTGGTGGTATGCAAGGTGCTTAAAACCAGATGGCCGGTCAAGGCGGCGTTGATCGCCAGAGAAGTCGTTTCAATATCCCTGATTTCTCCGACCATAATAACGTCCGGGTCCTGCCTGACCAGAGAACGGAGGCCGGAAGCGAAAGTAAGACCGATTTTGGCATTAACCTGGGTTTGGTTAATCCGGGGCATCCGGTATTCAATCGGGTCTTCCACCGTGGAAATATTGACCCCGGGCGTATTTAAAATCTCCATCATAGCATAAAGAGTGGTGGTTTTGCCCGAACCGGTCGGCCCGCTAATCAAAATCATTCCGACCGGCTTTTTCAAATTATATTGGACTCTTTCCAGGGCTTCGTCTCTTAAACCCAGTTCTTCCAAACTGTAAGCTTCGGAACTTTCCGACAAAAGCCGCATCACGATTTTTTCGCCGTCAAATATCGGCAGAGTGGAAACCCTGATTGAATATTTAGAGTCCCCGGATTCAATTTTAAACCGGCCGTCCTGGGGCAGCCGGTGCTCGTCAAGTTTCAAATTGGAAAGAACTTTAATCCGGGCAACGATGCCCAAAGCCGCTATTTTGGGCAGAATCATGGCGTCGTGCAAAATTCCGTCTATCCGGTAACGAACAACCACTTCTTTTTCGCTCGGCTCAATATGAATGTCGGAAGCCCGCTGCAAGACCGCGTGCTTCATCAAGGTATCAACTATTCTGATTACCGGCAGTTCTTCAGCCACTTTTCTCAAATCCTCTTTTTCCTTTTTGACGTCTTCCTCTTGGAGCGATTTTATACCGCTTACCTCCTTTTTGATAATGTCGCCGAATTCCGCTTCCAGGGTTTTTTGGTATTGATGCAAAACGTTTTTAATGCTTTTTTCAGTAGTAAGCCGAGGCAGAATTTTCAGGTCGGATTTCTTTTTGATAAATTCAATAATCCTCAAGTCCTCGGGGTCAAGCATTGCCACTTCCAGATTATTTCCCTCTTTTCGAAAAGCAACGATGTTGTGCTTTACGGCAATGGGCTCGGGAATTATTTTTAAAATATCGGGTGGGACGATTTCCTTCTCTAAATTTACAAAAGGCACGCCTAAAATATAGGCCTCTAACTTTGCCAAATCCTGCTGGGAAACCAAACCCTCGGCAACCAAAACATCCTCAATCTTTTGCTTGTTTTTTTTGGCTTTTTTCAGGGCTTTTTCAAGCTTGGCCTTGTCAACCAAGCCGGCGTCAAGAATAAACGCCTTTAATTGTCGGGCTTCCACCTTCATATTTTATTTGCGGCTTATTGGCTGAGTATTTGTTTGACTTTTTCCAAAATCTCTTCAATGTTGTAGCGGGTCTTGACCAGATAAGTTTTCGCTCCCAGAGCCAGGGCTTTTTCCACTTCCTCCATTTTTTCCAGATTGGTAAGGACGATTACCGGAATTTCTTTTAATTCCGGGTCCTCTTTCAGCTCTTTGAGAACCTCAAAGCCGTGTTTTTTGGGCAGAATCAAATCAAGCAGAATCAAATCCGGTTTTTCCGATTTTGCCAGACGCAGAGCGATTTCGCCGTCCAGGGCGCTGATTACTTTATAATCGGCCCGGCGCAAAACTTCGCTAAAGGCCTTTTGAAGAGCCGCCTCGTCTTCAATAAAAAGAATTTTTTTCATAATAAGCAACGCTAATTACTAATCTCACGCGAATTTACGAATAATTTTATTGGTATATTCGGGTGAATTCGTAATTCGTGTCGCGTTTAAATTGGTATTGTAAAATAAAAAGTTGTTCCTTTGTTTTCCTTTGACTGAAACCAGATTTTGCCGCCCAATTTTTCAATGGCCGATTTGCAGACGTAAAGACCCAGACCGCTGCCCCGGGTTCTCCGCTTGAGCGCGTTTTCGGCCCGGTAAAATTTCTGGAAGATGTATTTCTGCTCGCTTTCCGGAATGCCGACGCCGCTGTCCTGAATCCGGAAAAGCAGAGAGTTTTCTTTTTTGGTCAGATGAATATCTATTTTGCCCGGACCCGGCGTATAGCGGACCGCGTTGTCTATCAGATTTTCCATGACCAGCTTCAGCAAAGAAGGGTCGGAAAAAACCTTGGTTGTTTTTTCTCCGAGATAAAAATTCAGTTTAATATTTGAGGCCTCGGCAAAAACCTTGTAGCGGGAAATCAACTCCTCAATAATGCTTGACAGTTCAATTTCTTTTTTAACGAGCGGAAAAGTGCCCTGCTCAATTTTGGAAACAACCAGTAAGTCGTCAATCAGCTCCACCATTCTGCCGATGTTTTCCTGAACATTGACAAAATACTCCTCTTCTTTTTCTCTGGGCACATGAAAATCCTTGGAGCTTAAAACCTCAAAAGTCCACTTGATATTGGTCAAGGGCGAGCGCATCTGATGGGAAACGATGTTGATAAACTCCGACTTCATTCGCGAGGCCTCGGCTAATTTTTCAAAACTGCGGGTGATGATAAAACCAACGATGAATAAAAAGACAGCCAAGACCAGAACAATCAAAACAACGGTTTCCGGCTGGGCGATGTAGCGGGCGCCGACCAAATAAGAAATGACTGAGGTTAAAATAATGACCAGGCCCATCACCAGAAAAAGAAACTGGGGGCATTGCCAGACGGGCAGGCCGTATTTGCGGCAGTTGCCGACGATATTAAGCTGGGATAAAAAATCTTTTTCCATATTGGTTTATTATACCCCGTAGAAGAAATTTGACAAAGGTCTTTCTGTGAAAAACCTTGTTGGCAGACAAGTCAAATTTTCTCTACGGGGCTATGCCTCAGCCAAAATTGACGACAAGAAAAATTTTTGTTAATATCTCAAAATACGGGGGCTGGTGTAATGGCTAACATATCCGCTTTGGGAGCGGACGATTAGCGGTTCGACTCCGCTGCCCCCGACTTGGCGGGTATCGTATAGCGGTATTACCACAGGTTTCCAACCTGTTGACAGGGGTTCGATTCCCCTTACCCGCTCCGAGAAAAAAAGAAATGAAAGCTGATTTGCATATTCATACCAGTTTTTCCGACGGCGCCCATTCTCCGAAAAAAATCGTGGAAACGGCTCTGGAAAAAGGAATTGACTGCATCTGCATCACCGATCATCAGGAAACCAAAGGAGCGATTGAAGCGCTCCGTTTTGGTTTTGACCAGAATATTTTGATTATTCCGGGAATTGAAATAACGACCAAAGCCGGCGACGTCCTGGGAATAAACATAAGAAAGGTTATTCCGAATAACCTTTCTTTAAGAGAAACGGCCCGAGAAATCAGAAAACAGGGAGGGATGGCCGTAATCGCCCATCCTTTTGACTGGCCCCTTATGAAATTCAAAGGCAAAAAAGAGGATTTTCTCCAGATTGAAGCAATGGAGGTTTTCAATGCCCGGGTGCCCAAAATCCTGAACAAAAGGGCTTTTAATTTTTCCCAAAAACACAATCTGGCCCTTACGGCCGGTTCCGACGCCCATCGGGCAAGATTTGTCGGCCGGGCTTACGTTGAAACTCAAAAAAAGATTCTTTCAGCCAAAGACCTAATTCGGGAGATAATGGAAAGAAGAGTGAAAATCAAGGGAAAAAACTTAAAACCTCGGGAAATGATTTTGAACGCTTCAATCCGGGGAATTCCTTTTTTCTGGCGCGATTTTTGTTCTATCTGGCGTAATCAACCACCCGATTTTCTCTGATGACCGTGATTTTTATTTCGCCCGGATACCTTAATTCCTCCTGAATTCTTTTAGCCACCTCCCGGGCCAATTTTTGAGCGCCGAAGTCGTCAATTTCTTGGGGCTTGACGAAAACCCGGATTTCCCGGCCGGCCTGAATCGCGTAAACCTTGTCCACGCCGGAAAAAGAAGCGGCGATTCCTTCCAGCTCCTCCAGCCGCTTGAGATAATTGTCCAAAGTGTCTTTTCGGGCCCCGGGTCGGGCGCCGGAAATCTGGTCGGCGGCCTGAACCAAAACCGCTTCCAGGGACTCGGCCGGATACTCTTCGTGATGGGATTTCATGGCCCGAATCACTTCTTTTTCCACTCCGAATTTTTCCAGAATTTTTATTCCGATGTCAACGTGAGAACCCTGAATCTGCTGGTCAACCGCTTTGCCGATGTCGTGCAAAAGTCCGGCTTTTTTGGCGATTTTCGGGTCAAGGCCCAATTCCGAAGCCAAAGCCGAAGCCAAATAAGCCACTTCGATTGAATGAAGTAAAACGTTCTGGCCGTAACTGGTTCTAAAGCGCAAACGACCCAAAAGCTGGACTATTTTCGGGTCAAGGTCAATGATTCCGACTTCGTAAACCGCTTTTTCGCCGGCCTCCTTAATTTGGGAGGTAATTTCTTTTTCCGCCTTTTGGACCGCTTCTTCAATTTTGGCTGGCTGAATCCGGCCATCCTGAATCAGTTTTTCCAAAGCCAGTTTGGCGATTTGCCGCCGGACCGGGTCAAAAGAAGAAATCATTACTGTTTCCGGCGTTTCGTCAACCACTATTTCCACGCCGGCCGCCTGCTCCAAGGCCCTGATGTTTCTTCCTTCTTTACCGATAATCCTTCCTTTCAAGTCGTCGGAAGGCAAATTAACAGTGGTGGTGGTAAGCTCCTGGGCCTGGGAAAGGGCGAATTTCTGAATGGCCAAAGCCAGAATTTCTTTGGCTTTTTTCTGGTATTTTTCCAAGCCGGCTTCTTCCAGTTTTCTCATTTTTTCCAATATTTCCTGCTGCTCCTCTCGTTCCAAATTTTCCAAAAGTTCTTTTTTCGCCTCGCTTTTGGAAAGTCCGGCCGCCTTTTCCAGTTCTTTAAGGGATTGAACCCTTAATTCTTCCAGGCCGCTTTTTATTCTTTTCAGTTTTTCCACTTTCTGGCGGAATTCTTTTTCTTTTTCTTCTAAAACCGAGGTTCGCTCGCCCAAAATATTTTCTCTTTTCATCAGGAGTTTTTCCGCCTTAAAAATCTCCTGGCGCTGGCCGGCAACATCTTTCTTGGCCGCCTCAACGATTTCAGCCGCTTTGGTCTTGGCCTTTTCAGTCAGTTCCTGGACCTCTTTTTTGACCTGGCTGATTTTCTTTTGGAGAGTTGTTTCTATTGTGTCGGCTCTCTTGCGGGCAATTGACTGCCGGGCAAAATAGCCCAAAACCGCGCCCAGAGCCAAAGCAAAAAAGCCCACAAAAACTAGGATTAAAGCATACATATTTCCAATTAAGAATTTGGCTGTTCATAAACCAGAATTCAAAGTTATTTTTAGTTATATTTTATCTTACCAAAATCTCCAAAATTTTTCAAGCAAAAATTCCGTAGAGGCCCGCCCTCTACGGAATTTTTAATTATCCTTTGATTTTTTTACTCTTTGGTTTTGATTACCTGGTCTATAATGCCGTAATCTTTGGCTTCCTGGGCCGAAAGATAAAAATCGCGGTCAGTGTCTTTTTCCACCTTGTCCAGGGCCTGGCCGGTAGATTTGGCAATGATTTTGTTCAGCTTGTTTTTTATTTTGATAATCTG
>CAYNAT010000007.1:0-22336 GCA_964395685.1 uncultured Candidatus Saccharibacteria bacterium
GCTCAACAACATTGATACCCTTACTGCCTGTTCTTAAAAGGATAGCCAAAAGCTCCGAGTCAGATAATTTCTCGGGTCCGTATTTTTCCAGTTTCTCTCGCGGCCTATCAACTTTTGGCAAATCTTTAATCTTCATTTCTTCTTCTTATTAAAATTACTTGTCCTTTTTAAAAAGTCATCCAAATCGGATTGCAGAACGCGCCACCAGCCGACCTTTGAGGCCTTGAGCCGGCCAGCCTCAATATAGCGAAGCACCGAGCGTTCACTTACCCTTAAAAATTCTGCTACTTCTTTGATGGTTAAAAGTTTGTCTTTCATGCTTTGTGTTAATTATGCTTCTGGAGATAATTACGGCATTCGGTCAAAATACAAAAATAAATTTTTGTATTCCCTCCTCACTGGTAATTATAAACTTATTAATTTTTCTTGTCAAAAGTGACATTATCTGTCAGAATAGAAGATAGATGAAAAAAATGAATATGAGTATGGAAATTAATATGACACCAGAAGAAAAATTTAATCAAAAAATGTGGTGGCTTCTACAGCAAATTAAAGAGGCCGATCTTTTGAGATCTCCCGAGGAGCCATTTGAATTTTTTAAAATCTCCTCCGGCAGAGTTTATCCCCCTGAGTTATCCACAGTTGACTACTACACTGCGTTCTAAAATCGTTCTATAATATAATTGTAGCATGTAAGAGTAACCAGTCAATAACTATGCTTAAAAAAAGACAAAAACAAATCCTTGATTACATAAAGAAGTTTATAAAAGAGAAAAGCTACTCCCCTTCTTTTGAAGAAATAAGGAAACACTTTGGATTTGTTTCAAAATCTACCGTCCATCACCACATAGAGACGCTGAAAGAAAAAGGATACCTTAAACAATCACGAACCATAGAACTGTCTAAAAATAAAAAACCTTCTGGGCTGGTGGAAATTCCCCTGCTCGGCACTATTGCAGCCGGCCAACCGATAGAAGCAATAGAAAGCCCAGAAATGATTAAAGTCTCTAAAAACCAATTATCTAAATCGGGTGAGCATTTCGCTTTACAGGTCCAAGGAAACAGTATGATCAACGAAGGGATCTTTAACGGAGATACCGTTGTAATAAGAAAACAACCAGATGCGGAAAACGGAGAAACAGTTGTCGCTCTACTAAATGACAACGAGGTGACTCTCAAAAAAATCTTTAAAGAAAAAGGTGGCTTTCGCCTTCAACCAGCGAACCCCAACATAAAACCTATTTATACAAAAGAACTAACCGTTCAAGGAAAAGTTATAAGTGTAATCCGAAATTTTGAAGAGCTGAAAGAAAAAGCAGAAGAGAAAAAAGAATTTACCGATATCACGGTTAAATATATGGACGAAACAGATATTAATCATAGAAAATCATTGGGTCAATATTTCACTCCTAGAACAATAAGAGAAACTCTTCTTTCTAAACTACCCAACAAAAAAACAAGTCCTAAAGTATTAGACCCAGGATGTGGAACTGGCGAGTTTTTAATTACAGCTAAAAACTATTTTAGAAATCCCGATCTTCACGGATGGGATATAGACAAAAAATTGGTGAACACAGCCAAAAAAAATATTTCTGAAGCAAAACTAAAAAATCTTGATGCTCTTTTAAGCCAGGATTATAACGAATACGACTTTGTAATCGGTAATCCTCCTTATTTTGAGTTCTCCCCTCCAGAGGAGATAAGAGAGAAATTTAAAGAGGTAGTAAACGGTCGAATAAATATTTTTAGCTTATTTATATACCAAGGAATAAAATGGCTTAAAGAAGGTGGGTATTTAGCATTTGTAGTTCCTCCATCAATGAATAACGGAGCTTATTTCGCTAAATTAAGAAAATTTATAGTAGAAAATACGAATATAGAATATCTACATATTCTAGATAGTCCAAAATTATTTAGTAATGCTTTACAATCAACGATGTTACTTATTCTGAAAAAAGGAAAAAATAAGGGGAACTATCTTTTTAGGAAAAATGGTATATTAATATTCAGCGAAAATTATAATTACTTAGAAAAATCCTTCAAGAATAAATTAACATTAAATGATTTAAATCACGAAGTAAGAACGGGAAGGCTAACTTGGAATCAAAATAAGAGTCTTTTAACAAACAATCCGAAAGAAGGAATACTCTTGATATGGGCTCATAATATAACTCAAGAGGGATTAAAATTACCAATAATAAGTGAAAAAAAACCTCAATATGTAAAAATTAATAATTACGACGTCGGACCAGCTATTGTAGTAAATAGAATTACTGGCTCAGTAAAATCATCTAAAATAAGGGCGGCTGTAATACCTCCAAAAATGAGATTCATAGCTGAAAATCACGTCAATGTGATATTCCCTCCTCCAAAACAAAAACAAATTAAAATGGATCTAGGAGCAAAATCAGCTGGTAAAGAGTTTTCTTTAAATTTAAAAAATATTGTGAGTCAGCTTTCTTCAATAGAAAAATTAGATATCGTAAAAAGCATTACGGGTAATACTCAAATCTCTAAAACAGAATTAGAGAATCTATTCCCAATTGAAGTTTAATAGAAAAAACTATTTAACAAGTAAATCAAAAATGTTCAGACAAGGAGTTTTAATCCCTTGAGCAATGTTCTTCCAGTGGAAAACTATCTGTAATAATGGCTGTTCATTACCATTTTTTATTCCAACTATTTTACAGTGAGAAACATCGTCGGGAAAAATAATCTTAAAACTTGAGAAATTTCCTATTATTTTTTTCACTTTATTCCCAGCATCTTCCCTTCGAACAACAACCCTACCCTGAGAAATATTACTATAATATACAAAAAGATCTTTAACTTCTTGGAAGAAATTATCATTTTTTATTAAATCCTCCAATACTCCTGCTGTGTGGATTCCCAAGGTTATTAAAATGAAAAATCTTTTTATCATCTCTTCCTGTTGTTTCTGTTCTTTCAAATAACTTAAATATTCTACCTTTTCCTTTCTGTCTCTTTCGTGAATTTTATTAAGAATTTCTGTTGCCTGTTTGTTTCCTTTCTTTTTCAGATTTCGTAAGTATCTTCCTTTTTCTTCTTTCTGTAATGTAGAATTAGTAATTTTTAGAATTTTTTCTGGATATTTAAGAAAAGAGTCTAAATAGTTATCAACCCATTGTTCATGTTTTTTATCTTCTCGAAATGCACTCCAACTTTTAACATTGCCAGCGAAAAGACAATTCTCAGTGAGAGCATCTTGACTGATATTCGCTTTAGTCCCAATTCCGGCTTTTGTATCACTCATTTTCACTTCAACAAAAAAAGCCTTACCGGCAGAAACAACTAATATATCTCCCGTGTTGTCATAACGATTCCCTAAATGACGAGCTTTCTCAAAATCTGGAAAATCTTTTTTAATCTTTTCTGCTATAGCTGACGCATGATTAAACCAACGATCCTTTTTATCAAGATCATTAATTTTTTGAGAATTCAATAATTTGACAATGATTTTTTCTGCCTCTTCAATTTGTTGTCTTTCGTGCTTACCCATATTTTTATAAATCTTTAATAATGCTTTCAATTTTAAAATAGCAAAAAGTCTTCAAAATGTAAATGAAAATTACTATGAATCAACCAAAAATAATTTTAGATATTATTAAAGTCATCCACGATAAGTTAGAAATCGCCCTTGAAAAAGACAAAATACTCACGATTTCAATAGAAAATCCCCTTGTTCAGATAAGGGGGATGGTTCCCGAGGTCAAAGCCATTCATAACAAGGTTCGAACCTCTAAAAATGGCGAAAATGAACGGACTTTGAGGCAATTATACGCTCAGAGTCCGACGTTGCTCCGGGGGCGCGATTCGAACGCGCAACCCACTCCTTAACAGGGAGTCGCTCTACCATTGAGCTACCCCGGAATGGTTATTTTTATTGTATAAAATTTTTTAATTTTTTTCAATATTTGAAATTTAAAAATTAGAAATTAGAAATTAGAAATTTTATTTAATATCCTTTCAGTTTTTTCAGTTTTTGGTGGTCGCGGATTTTTTCCAGGGATTTTGCCTCAATCTGCCGGATTCTTTCCCGGGTTACGCCGAATTCCTTACCCACTTCTTCCAGAGTATGAGTAACTCCCTCGTTCAAACCAAATCTCATTGCCAATATTTTCTGCTCCCTGGCGCTCAAATCAATCAAAATCTCTTTCAGCCGTTCCTTGAGCAAACTCCGGGCCGCTTCCAAAGAAGGCGGAATAACTTTTTCGTCCTCAATGAACTCGGCCAGAACGCTGTCGTCTTCGTCCTGGCCCACCGGTGTTTCCAAAGAAATCGTTTCCTGGGAAATCCGTCTTATCTGGTGAATTTTTTCAACCGCCAGACCCATTTCCGCGGCAATTTCTTCGGGCAGCGGCTCGCGACCCAGATCCTGCAAAAGCCGGCGTCTTACTTTGGTATACTTGGAAATGGTTTCAATCATATGAACCGGAATTCTGATTGTCCTGGCCTGGTCGGCCAAAGCCCGGGTCACGGCCTGTCTTATCCACCAGGTGGCGTAAGTGGAAAATTTATAGCCCCGGCGCCAGTCAAATTTCTCCACGGCCCGGCGCAAACCGATGTTGCCTTCCTGAATCAAATCAAGCAGGGTAAGATTGGGCGATTTTCCGACGTATCTCTTGGCAATGGAAACCACCAGCCGCAAATTGGCTTTCATCAGATGGTTCATCGCCTCTTTATCCCCTTTTTCAATTTTCCGGGAAAGTTCTTTTTCCTGCTCGGCCGTCAAAAAAGCAACCTTGCCGATTTCCTTCAAGTAAAGCTGGATCGGGTCTATTTTTGTTTTTCCCAAATCGGAGAATTTCTTTGCTGCGTTTTCTCCCGTTTCCAAAAAACCCTTTGCTTCTTTAACTTCTACGCCTTCTTTTTCCAAATCCTCGTAAAGAGTTTCCAGCCCTTTTAGGTCTTTTTCCAAGTCGGGAAAGAAATAAAGAATTTCCGACATCGTAACAAAGCCCCGCTGTTTTCCTTTTTTGAACAATTCCTGAATTTTTTCCTGCTCGAAAACTTCTTTCTTTTTTTTCTTTATTGTTTTTTTCTTTATTATTTTTTTCTTCGCTCGTTGGCGGATTTTTTTCTTTTTCGCTTTTTTCTTTTTCATACTTCTGAAATTTCCAAGCCGCTTATTTGCCTGGAATATTGGTTAAATTGTCGGATTAAATCTTGAACTCTTCCCAGATTATTTTTTTTCTCCTCTTTTTTAATCTCCCGGGAAATATCGCCCAATCTTTCTCTCACGAACAAAAACCTCAACTCTCTCAAACAGTCCTGAAATTCCTTTTCCGGTTCGGAAAATTCCTCAATTTCCGTCCTTAAATATAAATGATTTAACTGCTCGCTCTCTTTGTTTTCTTTTAGACAATTGATGACTTCTATTGCCGCTGGCGAAAAAAGTTCCAAATCCCGCTCTTTAAGCAGATTGATTGCTTCCGGCCGTTTAATCGCCAAAACAGCCACTCTTTCCTCCAATAGCTCCTTTCTGCTTCTATTGACTAAAATATTATTTGCCTTTTCTTCCTGGCGAAGCGGAGCAAATTCTGGCCGGGAAAGAGCGGTTTTTTTCAGTTCTTCCCAAACCTCTTCTTCTCTTACTTCTAAAATCTCGGCTAAATCCTTAAGCCAGAGATTCTGCTCAATTTTATCGGGAATTCTTTTTATTACCGGCAGCAGGAAGCGAGAAATTTTCTTTTTACCTTCCAGGTTTTTTTTATCAAATCCGGCCAGGCAGTTTTCAAAATAAAAATCGTGGATTGTTTTCGCTCCCTCCAAAAATTTCTGCCATTTTTCCGGGTTTTCGGCTACTATCTCGGCCGGGTCCTTGACTCCGGCCATTAAAACGATTTTAACGTTGAAATCCATTGACTGGGCCAAATCAATTCCCCGTCTGGTCGCCGAACCGCCGGCAAAATCCATATCAAAAGCGGTAAGGAGATTATTGGAATATCTTTTAAGGGTTTTCAGATGCCCGGGGGTCAGGGCGGTGCCGGAAACAGCCACCGCGTTTTCAAAACCGGCCTGATTGAGCATTATCAAATCAAGATAACCTTCAACCAAAACGGCGCTGTCTTTTTTTCTGATTGCCATTGCCGCCCGGTTTAAGCCGTATAAAACCCGGCTTTTGTTGTAAATTAGGGTGTTGGGCGTATTGACGTATTTGGCCGCCTGGTCCGATTCTTCCCCTTCCAAAATCCGGCCGCCGAAGCCGATAACCTGGGAATTGAAATCAAAAACCGGAAAAATAATTCTTTTCCGAAACCGGTCGTGATAATTGCCGCTTTTCTCCGATTTTAAGCAAAGACCGGCTTTTTCTATTTCTTCTCTTTGATAGCCGCGGCCAACCAGAAAATCGGAAAGTCCCTGCCAGGATTCCGGCGCGTAGCCCAACCGCCATTTTTTTATGGTTTCTTCTTTCAAACCCCGGGAAAAAAGATATTTTTTTACTTCTTTGCCCTTGGAACTTTCTTCCAGTTGTTTTTCAAAAAAGCAGCAGGCAAATTCCGAAATTTCAAAAAGCCGCTGTTTCTCGCTTTTTAGCTTGGGGTCCTGTTTTTTTAGCTCTACGCCGGCTTTTTGGGCCAAAAGCCGCAGAGCGTCGCCGAATTCCAGATTTTCAATCTGCATTACAAACTTAAACAAATCTCCGCCGGCCCCGCAGCCGAAACAATGCCAGATTTGCCGGGCCGGCGAAACGAAAAAAGAAGGTTTTTTTTCCGAATGAAAAGGACAGACGGCCCGGTAATTGGCGCCTGTCTTCTGAAGTTTAATGTAGCCCCTGATAATCTCAACGACATCCAGCCGCGCTTTAATTTCCTCAATCGGAGAATTGAGCATAATTGAACCTGATAACAATTTCATTATAGCACAATCCCCTGCCCTGTCAAAACCGGATTTTCATTGACACCTCTTGTTTAAGACGATAGAATGGAGGTGTATGAATAATTCTAAAAATCATTCCAAAAACAATTCCAAAAAATTGAAGATTTTGTTCGTGGCCACCGAGGCCTCGCCTTTTGCCAAAGCCGGCGGCTTGGGCGATATGATTTTCTCTCTGGCTTTAGCCCTGAAAAAACTGGGCCAGGAGGCCCGGATAATGATTCCCCGCTACGGAACAATCAGTCCGGAAAAATACAAATTAAAAACCGAAGTAAAAAACCTCAAAGTGCCGACCGACCAGCCCGGCTCCAATCCCTATCTGGTCTGCAATGTTAAAAAATACTCCTCCAAAAAACTGCCGGTTTTTTATTTTCTGGAAAACATGGAGTATTACGAGAAAAGAACCAATGTTTACGGCTATTCCGACGACCACATCCGCTGGATTCTGCTTTGCCGGGGCGTTCTGGAATTTCTGAAAAATTCCACTTGGAAACCCAATATTATTGTTGCCTCTGATTGGCAGACCGGCCTGATCCCCAATTATCTTAAAACCGCTTATCGCCAGGAGCCGATTCTTTCCAAAATAGGGGTTGTCTTCGCGATTCATAATCTCCAGTTTCAGGGAATGTGCGATTTCAAATTCATTCAGGAAACCGAACGCGATTCCGGCAAAGAGCCGATTCCCGATTTTTTCAATCCCCGCCTGACCAAATTAAACTGGCTGCTGAGGGGCGCCATTTACAGCGATTTTATTACCACGGTTTCGCCCACTTATGCCAAAGAAATTTTAAAGCCGGAATACGGCGAAGGTCTTGATAAAATTTTCAGCGAAAATCGGGAAAAAATTCAGGGAATACTCAACGGCGTAAGCTACGAGGAAAATAATCCGGAGAAATCAAAACATATTCCGGTAAATTACAATCTGCGAACGATTGAAAAAAGAAAGGAAAACAAGCTCGCCCTCCAGAAAAAATTCGGACTGCCCCAGGATAACGCCGCTTTCCTGATAGCCATGGTTTCCCGTTTAGCCGAGCAAAAAGGATTTGACCTTCTGGAAAAAATAATTGAACCGCTCTTAAAAAACCTGCCCCTGCAGTTTATTTTTTTGGGCGACGGCGAATCCCGCTACAAAGAAATGATTAAAAGGGTTTCGGAAAAATTTCCGGAAAAGGTCAAATATATTTTCCAGTTTGACCTTAACCTGCCCCACCTGATATTCGGCGGCGCTGACGCCCTGCTGATGCCTTCCAGATTTGAACCCTGCGGCATAACCCAAATTCAGGCAATGAGATACGGCTGCGTGCCCATTGTAAGGAAAACCGGCGGTTTGGCCGACACGGTTGAAGATTTCCAGGCCCGGAAAAAAGAAGGAACCGGTTTTGTTTTTACCGATTACGAACCGATGGATTTGTTTTTAACCCTTGCCCGGGCTTACACCTGTTTTACTTTCCGAAACGACTGGAAGCAGTTGATAAAAAGAGTGATGAAAAAGGATTTTTCCTGGAAAAAATCAGCCAAAGAATATCTGGCCCTTTTTGAACAACTTCTCCGGAAAAAAGAATCTTAAAAACTCAATTAAAATATGTACTGGGTAAATTTTCTGCACATCTATCAGCCCTCAAACCAGTCAAAAGAAATCTTAAAACGGGTGATCAATGAATGCTACAACCCCTTGTTCAAGGGGTTTTTGGCTCTTCCCAAAATAAAAATCAATCTGAACATCAATGCCGGGCTAACTGAAATTTTAGAAAAAAACGGCTACCAGGAAGTGATAAAAAACGTCAGGACCCTGGCCGAACGAGGAAATCTGGAATTTACTGAAAGCGCTTGCTACCACGGTTTTTTGCCCCTTTTGCCGGAAAAAGAAATTTTAAGACAGATTAAGGAAAACCGGCGCCTGAACAAAAAATATTTCGGAAAAATTTATCAACCAAAATGCTTTTTCCCGCCGGAAATGGCTTACAGCCGAAAAGTAAGCAAAATCGTTTCCCAACTGGGTTATTCTTTTATTATTATTGACGAGGTCTGTTTTGACGGAGGAAAAAATTATCCGCCTGCCGACCGATTGTTTTACCAAGAGAAAAACCCGGCGCTGAAAATCGTTTTTCGCCAAAGACGGCTTTCAAACTGCTTGATGGCCGCGGTGGTCAGAACTCAAAAAGAATTTAAACGGGCCTTAAGGGACGAGCTAAAGCGGAAAAAATATCTCTGCAGCGGCATTGACGGAGAAACTTTCGGCCATCACCGGCCCGGTCTGGAAAAATCCCTGTTTAAGATTCTCTCCTTAAAAGAACCAAGGCAAATTTTTATTTCCGAATTGCCGAAATATTTTCCCAAAGAAGAAAAAATCTCTCCGGTTTCCGCTACCTGGGCCTCTTCCAAAGAAGATATAGAAAAAGGCGTTCAATTTTATTCCTGGCAGGACCCGAGAAACAATGTTCATCGACTTCAGTGGCGGTTAGTCGCTTATGTTCTAAATCTGGCTGAAAAAAGAAAAATCTCTCCGGAAATGAGAAAAAAAATTGACAAGGCCTTGGCTTCAGACCAATTTTTCTGGGCCAGCGGAGAACCCTGGTGGAGCGTTGAAATGATAGAAAAAGGGGCCTGGGCCTTATTTGAACTGGTAAAATCGCTTTCCAAAAACAAAGAGGAGTTGGAGCGAGGAAGAAATTATTATCTCCGGATTCTGGCCCGGGCTTTTCAATGGCAAAGAAAGGGAAAAATAGAAGAAAAAACCAAAAAATACCAGGAAGCAATAAAAATTCCTTTTAAGGAAAGGACTTTCGGTATCAGCAAAGAAGGTAAAAAAGTTTTTGAAGAAGTCGTCCGGCTTTTCAAGAAAAAAATGAGCGAAGCCGCCAAAAAGAAAAATTACGAAAAAGCCATTTTATGGCGGGACGCGGTCTGGAAACTGGAAACCAAAAATGACGTTTACGATTTGCTCCATGTCGTTGATTTATTAAGAACGGAAGTTCCGGAAAAATTCAAGGAGCTTGACCCGAAACTGAACTTTCTGATGGAAAAATACCGAAAAATAAAATCGGGCCAGCCGGAAATGAGGAAAATCTAAATAAAAATGAGGGAAATTTCAAACCAAAAAATCTTTCTGGCCGGAGCCAAAGAAAATATTAACCGTTTGTTTAAAAAATTAAATTTAAGACAAACGGAAAGGGAAGATATTTATCTCAAAGCGGAAAAAGGGGGCAAACGTTTCGCTTATTCCGTCTGTTTTGACCGAGAAGAAAAAAAATTCTTTTTCAAGGCCAGAATCGTGAAAAACCGGGAAGTGCTGAAGCAGTTAAAACAGGAAATTTCCGTTTACCGAGCCCTGAAAAAAGTTTCCCAAAAAAGAAAACTTGATTTCTTTTTCCCTTCAATGGGAAAAGCCGGCAAATTTCAAAATATTGACTGGTATCTGCGCAATTATCAGGAAGGGGAATTGGCCGGCGAGATGATGAAGGGCTTCGGATTTAAAAAAAGTTTCCTCCGAAAATGTCCGGTGCCGAAAATCGCAAAGGCAATCGTCTCTTTGGAAAAAATTCCGGCTAAATCTTTGGGCTTAAGATTGGAAAAACACGGCGGCTGGTGGTATTGGCAGGATTTTAAGTATTATAAAAATACTTTTTTAAAGTTTTTTCTCCCCTCTCCCTTTAATCAAGGCCTGCTAACCAAGCAAGAGTTAAAAGCAACGGAAATTATTTTTAAAAAAAATAAAAAATTCCTTGATCAAAAAGCCGATGTCTTGACTCACGGCGACTTTTATCCGAACAATTTCCTGTTTACTCCGGTTAAAAAAATCTTGATTTTGGACTGGGAACTGCTTCACCTCAATAATCCGGCTTTTGACCCTTGTTTTGTCTGGCTCCTGGCTAAAAACGACCGGAAATGGCAAAAGGAATTTTTTTCCGAAATGCTAAAAAACAAGAATCGGGAATTTAAAAAATGCTTCCGAATTTGTTTGTTATCTCTTAATATCAGATTCGCTTCAGCTTGTTGGGAAAGTTTAAGGCAGAAAAAAAACAAAAAATCGGCTCTTTCCTCTTTGAAATTCTTTCTTGATAATTTTAAAACCGCTCTTTTTGAGCCGGAAAAATTTTATGAAAATTTCTAATGGGGCGACTAAAATCCTCTTCGCCGCTTCCGAGTGCGCGCCTTTTGCCAAAGTCGGCGGCTTAGCTGACATCATCGGTTCCCTGCCCAAAGCCCTGAAAAAAATCGGACTTGATGTTTCGGTTATTATTCCTTTTTACGGAATTATCCCAAAACAAAAAAGAGACAAATTTGTTCTAAAAGAAGAAGTTTTTTTTAACGGCGAAAAAAGAAAATTCAAAATCCGGCAGAGATTTTTAGCGGAAAGCCGGGTTCCTTTATTTTTAATTGAGGAAAAAGAATTTTTTAAAAATGGCGTTTACGTTGAAGCCGATGCTTCTTCCGGCGGCAGCCAAACAGAAGCCGGCCGTTTTCTTTTCTTTTCCCGGGCAGCCCTGAAATTCGCGGAAATAAAAAATTTCAATATCCTTCACTGCCACGACTGGCATACCGCAATAATCCCGTTTTTAATAAAAAAACAAGGGCTGCCCATAAAAACTTTGCTTACCATCCACAATATGGCTTATCAGGGGATTTATCCGGCTGAAATCGTTAACCGGCTTTTGGGAACTGATTTCTCAAAAGCAGTCAACTGCCTGAAACAAGGCATTTTAAGCGCCGACTTTATCAATACGGTAAGCGAAAATTACGCCCGAGAAATTTTAAGTCCGGAGTTCGGTTTTGGTCTGGAAAAAGTCCTGAAAAAAAGAAAAGAAAATTTAACCGGCGTCTTAAACGGCTTGGACCAAAACCAGTTTAATCCCAAAAACGACCCTTTCATAAAAACAAATTACTCCAGCCGGACCCTTAATAAAAAAGCGGAAAACAAAACTTTTCTCCAGAAAAAATTTTTTCAGGGAACCTGCCCGGAAATTCCGCTCCTGGGAATCGTTTCCCGTTTGGCTCCTCAAAAAGGTTTTGATTTAATTAAAAAGATTTTTAACAAACTGATGAAAGAAAGGGTTCAGTTTATCCTTTTGGGCCTTGGTTCCAAAGAATATGAAGATTTTTTCAGAAAAAAAAGTCAACAATATCCCAAAAAGTTTTTCGCTGAATTTAGTTTTAACGAAAAACTGGCTCATCAGATTTACGCCGGCTCGGACCTCTTTCTAATGCCTTCCTTTTTTGAACCCTGCGGCTTGGGACAAATGATTTCAATGCGATACGCTACTTTGCCTTTGGTCAGGGCAATCGGCGGCTTGAAGGATACAGTTGTCCCTTACGAACAAAAAAACGGAACCGGTTTTTTATTTGGAAAATACGACGGCCAGGAACTTTTAACAACAATTAAAACCGCTCTCCGAGTTTATCAAAACAAAAACCTCTGGAAAAAACTCCAGCAAAACGCCATGAGAAAAGATTTCTCCTGGCAAACCTCGGCCAAAAAATATTTAGAAATTTACCAAAATTTAAAAAATCCGTAGAGGCCCGTCCTCTACGGAAAATGAAATTTGACCTATTGGCTGAAGGGTGATAAGATAGAAAAATGCTGGGGAAATTGCTTTTTCATATTATTTCCGGAGCGCTGGGTCTTTTTTTGGCTTCCAAATTCGTGCCCGGAGTTCAGTTCAACGGCAGTTATCAGATGCTGCTGATAATAGGCGGGATCCTGGGCCTGATTAATTTTTTTATCAAGCCGATTCTCAAAGCCGTTTCCCTGCCAATCAGAATATTAACCCTGGGCATTTTCGGTCTAATAATAAATATGGCCCTGATCTGGCTGGTGGAAATTCTTTTTCCGACAGAACTGGAAATCAGCGGTCTTCTGCCCTTGTTTTTAACCACGCTCATAATCTGGGTTTTGAATTTCTTTTTCGGTTTGCAGGGTAAGAAATAATATGATACCAATTATTCAAATAATAGTCGCTGTTTTATTGATTGTTTTTATTATGCTTCAGCAAAGAGGCACTGCTCTTGGCTCGGCTTTTGGCGGCGAAGGCGGTGGATTCTACGCCACCCGACGCGGCCTGCAGAAAAAAATCTTCTGGGCCACTATAATTTGCGGCGGTCTCTTTATCGCTTTGGCCCTGGCCAATCTTTTAATTTAACTCTATGCCAAAGATTCACCCTGTTAAATTTGCTCCGCAAATATTTAACGGGGTAAAAAAATGGCCTACCGGGAAACAATGGCTGCGGTTTCTTAAGGTTTTGACTAAAAGAGAAAAAATCGCTTTTTTGTTTTTTTTCGTTTTGGCTCTGGGTTCTTCTATTTTTCTCTGTTCTGATTTTTATCTTAAAAACACGGAAATCGTTCCGACCCAAGGCGAAATTCACATTGAAGGCGTAATCGGCCAGCCGAGATTCATCAATCCGGTTCTGGCCAACTCTGACGTTGACCGGGACCTGGTTCAGCTGATTTTTTCCGGCTTGATGAAATACGACCAGAACCTAAATTTAGTGCCTGATTTAGCCAGGGACTATCCGGAGATTGAAGAAGAGGGAAAAGTTTACAAATTTCAGCTCAAAGAAAATCTTTTTTGGCCGGACAAAACCCCGCTTACCGTAAACGACATAATTTTCACCATAAAGACAATCCAGAATCCGGATTTTAAAAGTCCGCTTCAGGCAAACTGGGTGGGCCTGGAAATGGAAAAGATTGATGACTGGACAATAAAATTCATCCTCAAAAAACCTTACGGCCCTTTTCTGGAAAACTGCGTCCTGAAAATTCTGCCCAAGCACCTCTGGCAAAATGTCCCGGCCGAGAATTTCGCTTTTCAGGATTATAATTTGGAGCCAACCGGCTCCGGCCCCTACCGGATAAAAAAAATCAAACAAAACGGAAACAATCAAACAACTTCTTTAACCTTGGTTCCAAACGATTCTTATTACGGAAAAAAACCTTATATCTCGGAAATTAAATTTTTGTTTTTTGATAATGAAGAAAGTTTGCTCAAAGCGGCTGAACAGAATAAAATCAGCGGTTTCGCTCCCGGCTCGGAGCTCAACTTAAAAAACTGGCAGAGTTATCAAATCGCTTTGCCCAGATATTTTGGCCTCTTTTTCAATCAGGAAAAATCAAAAGTTCTGGCTGAAAAAGAAGTCCGGCTGGCTCTCAATTATGGAACCAATAAAAAGGAAATCAGCCAAAAAACAGCGGATTCGCCGGTTCTGCCGGAAATTTACGGATTCGCGGCACCTGCGGAAACTTATCAATTTGACCTGGAAAAGGCCAAAGAAATTCTGGAAAAAGCCGGCTATAAAGATAGCGACGGCGATGGGGTAAGAGAAAAAGTAATCAAAAAAGAACCGGCTTTTCAGTTCAAAAGCCAGCTGGCAATCGGCTCAAAGGGAAAAGAAGTGGAAGAACTTCAGAAATGTTTGGGGGTGGAAACAACCGCTTATTTCGGAACAAAAACAAAAGCAGCGGTTGTGGAATTTCAAAAAAAATATGAGATAGAAGCCATTGGAATGGTTGGCAAACAAACCCGGGCGAAATTAAACGAAGTTTGTTTCGGAGAACCCGAGGAAACCCTGACCCTGAAATTTACCATTACCACTGTTGACCAGGTAGAAATGCTTAAAACAGCGGAAATTCTGAAAGAGCAGTGGAAGATGTTGGGCGCCGAGGTTGAAATTGAAAAATATCCTCTTTCCGCTCTGGAACAGAATTTCATCAAGCCGAGGAATTACCAGAGTTTGCTTTTTGGCGAGGCCTTGGCCGCCATTCCCGACCCTTTCCCTTTCTGGCATTCCTCCCAGAAAAACGACCCGGGACTGAATCTGGCTCTTTACCAAAACAGCAAAGCCGATAAACTGCTTGAAGAAAGCCGAAAATCCTCGGACCCCCTAGAAAGAGCGGAAAAACTGGTTCAATTCCAGGATATTTTAATTGAAGACCTTCCCTGCCTCTTCCTTTACAGCCCGGATTATCTTTACTTGCTTTCCTCAAAAATAAAAGGGGTGGAAATCAACAAAATCGTTGACCCTTCCAAACGTTTCATCGCTATTGAAAACTGGTATATCAAGACCAAAAGAACCTGGAAATAAAAATATCAGAGACCCGGGTCTCTGTAAAACTTATGAAAAAGCCGGATATTCGCTATCTTTATGATATGAAGAAAGTTGTCTATGATAAAAAATGGCTAGAAAAAGCCCCTAATCTTGAATTATATTATATGTATCGGGGCTTGAAAAAGAAAGGCGATTTAAGATATGATGTTACGGTAATCCCTCCCAGAATGCTGGGAGAAGAATTTGTCCGGACCAAAGGCAATCGTAATTCCAAAAATTTTCCGGAACTCTACACGGTTTTAGAAGGAGAAGCGATTTTTCTTCTTCAGAAAACCAGAGCTAAAAATATTAAAATTGTTGAGGACGTTCTGGCCATAAAAGCCAAGCCGAAAGAATCAATATTTATTTCGGCGGAATACGCCGCAATAATGATAAATCCTTCAAAAAAAACGTTAAAAACCGGAAATTGGGTTTCGGAAAAAAATAAAAATATTTACGGAGAGCTGGAAAAAATGAAAGGGGCCTGCTACTTCGCTATCGCTCAGAAATCAAAAATCAAAAATAAAAAATCAAAAATAAAATGGATAAAAAACAAAAACTACAAAAAAGTCCCCAAACTCCGTTTTGAAAAACCCTTAAAATCAATACCCAAGAATCTGGATTTTTTAAAAGGAAAGTAACGAAGGTCTGACCTCCATTAGCTTGCCGCGGTGGCGGAACCGGTAGACGCGCTGGCTTCAGGAGCCAGTGGGAGCAATCTCGTGAGAGTTCAAGTCTCTCCCGCGGCACATGAAAAAAAGCGCCCGTGAATAAGACGCTTAAAGAAACTTAGTTAGAATGAAAAAATGTAACGATACAAATCGATGAAATCAATAGTAGCAAATATGAAATCAATAATAGGAGAGGCCCTGAAATTCCCAATATTTGCGTGTCTGTCTTTTGCCTAGAAAATATAGTAAAACTAACGCAGTTTTATTTTTTATGAAGCCGAAAGTAAAAGTATATATTGATGGGGCGAATATATTTTATACTCAAAGAAAGTTGGAATAGTTTGTTGATTGGAAAAAAATAAAAGATTTTATTGAGAAAAATAGGGAAATAATTGAATGGAGATATTATGCTGGACTTAAAGAAGATGACGAAAAAATGCAAAAATATTTAAGATATTTAAATGCTATCGGCTTTAATACATCAACTAAACCATTAAAAAAGATTAAAATTAGTGACGAGGAAATCCTTTTTAAAATTTACAAAACTAACTATATTTATAAAGCTAACTTTGATGTTGAAATAACCGCTGATATTCTTTTAGACAAATTCAAACCAGATGAAATTATTATTTTTAGCGGTGATAGCGATTTTTGTTATTTAGTTAAAAAATTAAAGGATATTGGTTTAAAGGTCAGTGTTTGTTCCTCAAGAAAAACAATTTCTTGGGAATTAAAACTTGAGGCATCAAAAATCATATACTTAGAAGATATTGAAAGCGAAATAAAACGAAAATAAAAAAACCCGCCTCAGTAAAACTGAAGCGGTTCTGTTAAACTATTATCATTATAGCAAAGCCAGAGGGCTTGTCAATGGTTTATGAAAAAAACTCAACAAAATCTTAGGATAATTCCCCTGGGAGGATGCGAAGAGGTCGGAAGAAATATGACCGTTTTTGAATATGGAAAAGATATCGTGATTTTAGATATGGGACTGCAATTTCCCGAAGAAGATATGCCCGGGATTGATTATGTAATTCCCAATGTCCAATATTTGAGAGGAAAAGAACGGAATATCCAAGGCGTTATCTTTTCTCACGGCCATTTAGACCACATCGGCGCCGCCCCTATTTTACTGAAAAAGCTGGGCAATCCTCCTATTATAGGACGGCCGCTTACCGTAGAAATGATAAAACACCGCCAGGAGGAATTTGATAAAGGAAGTTCAAAAAGATTAAAAACTATCTATATTAATAATCTCCGGGAGCAAATCCCTCTCGGCTCTTTTGAGGTTTCTTTTTTTCAGATAGACCACGCAATTATGGATGCCGTCGGCATTATAATAAAAACACCGGTCGCGACCATAATCCACCCGGGCGACTGGCTGATTGAGCATGACCCGATAGAAAGAGAAAAAATAAACTATCACCACCTGGCAAAACTGAAAAAACCGACCATTTTAATGCTGGAAAGTTTGGGGGCCGTCAATTCCAAAAAACCGGTAACAGAGCGGCAAATGCTTAACAACCTTTTCAACCTTATCAGTTCGGCTCAGGGAAGAACTATTATCGCCACTTTTTCATCGCAGCTGCAAAGAATAAAGCAAATTCTGGAATACGCTTCAAAAATCGGAAAAAAGGTGGCTCTTAACGGTTTCTCAATGAAATTAAACGTGGAAATAGCTAAAAAATTAGGCTATATCAGGCCGACCAAGGGAACGATAATTCCCATAGAAAATATCAGCGATTATCCGGACAATAAATTAATCATAATTTGCACCGGAGCCCAGGGCGAAGAAATGTCCGTTCTTTCAAGAATCGTTGCCGGCAACCATCGCTTTATAACTCTTAAAAAAAGCGACACCGTTATTTTTTCTTCTTCGGTAATTCCCGGAAACGAAAGGGCGGTCCAACGGCTCAAAGACAATATTTATCGCCTTTCCGACAATGTCTATCACAGCGAGATAATGGACGTCCATATTTCCGGCCACAGCAACAGGTCTGATATAAAAGAAATACTGAAACAAATTAAACCAAGCTATTTTATTCCGGTTTACGCCAACCATTTCATACTGAAAGAAGCCGCTAAAATTGCTTACGGCGAAGGCTTTCCGAAAAATAAGGTCTTGGTGCCGGATAACGGTTCAATCATTGAGGTCGCTAAAAACGGCCTTAAAATACTGAAAGAAAAAGTTCCGACAAATTACGTTTTTGTTGACGGCCTGGGCGTGGGCGACGTGGGCGAAGTTGTTCTGCGCGACCGCCAGATGCTGGCCAAGGACGGAATGTTCGTTGTCGTGGCTATCGTGGACAAACAAACCGGCCAGGTAAGAGGTTCTCCGGACATTATCTCGCGAGGTTTTGTTTATTTAAGGGAATCAAAGGACCTGCTGGCCCAGACCCGGCGCAAAGTAATCAACATCGTCAACCAGACAACTGGCAGCGGCCGGGCCGTTAACTGGGTTTACGTCAAGGACGAAATCAGGAACAAACTGGGCCAGTTTTTGTTTTCCAAAACCCAACGAAGACCGATTATTCTGCCGGTCGTGATAGAAGTTTAGAGTTGAAATAAAGCAATTAAATATGCTAAAATAAAGAATATGACCCTAAATTGGTACGGACAATCCTGTTTCCAAATTTCCTCAAGCCGGGGAAAAGACAACCATCTCTCTATCATTATTGACCCTTTTGAAGAAAGCATCGGCCTGAAACTGCCGAGAAAACTTCAGGCCGACATTGTTTTGGTAACCCACAATCATCCCGACCATAACAACGTCAAAGCGGTTTCCGGCAGTCCTTTTGCCATTAACGGACCAGGCGAATACGACATTAAAGGAGTTTTGGTCCAAGGAATTCAATCATTCCACGACAACTCCCAAGGCAAGGAAAGAGGAAACTCAGTAATTTATACTTTAGAAACGGAAGAAATTCGTCTCTGCCATTTGGGAGACTTGGGACAGAAAGAGCTTAGCTCGGAACAGCTTGAGCAAATCGGGGAAATTGATATTTTAATGATTCCGGTGGGAGGAATTTATACGATTAACGCTGCTGAAGCAATAAAAATAATATCCCAGATTGAACCGAAAATTACCATACCAATGCACTATCAAATTCCCAACTTAAAAATCCGACTTGATAGAATAGACAATTTTCTGAAACAGCTGGGCATTAAAAAATTGGAGCCCCTGCCCAAGCTTACAATCAAAAAGAAAGATATCTCGGCCGAAGAGGCGAAGATAATAGTGTTAAAGTGTTAAAAATGTGGCTTTTCTAAATAAACTTCGAAGTAAACCAAAACATATTAGAAAAATTATACTCTGGATTACGGTGATAGTTATCTTTTTAATTCTGGCTGCCTGGTGGCTCTACGGCTCTTATCGGAAAATAAAAAACTTCCCCAAGGAAGAATTTTTCAAAGAATTTAAAGAAATTCCTTAATATGGATAATAATTTAGGTAAAATCAAGACTCGGGAAATAACCGAGGAAATGAAAGAATCCTACATTGATTACGCGATGTCAGTGATTATTTCCCGGGCCCTGCCTGACGTTCGCGACGGCTTGAAGCCGGTTCACCGCCGGATTTTGTACGCCATGCACGAAGATGGCCTTACCCCTTCGGCTAAATTCCGGAAATCAGCCACCGTGGTCGGTTCCACGCTCGGCCGCTATCACCCTCACGGAGATATGGCTGTTTACGACGCTTTGGCCCGAATGGCCCAGGATTTTTCCCTGCGCTATCCCCTGATTAACGGCCAGGGCAATTTCGGCTCAATTGACAACGACCCGCCGGCCGCCCAGCGCTATACCGAATGCAAACTTTCCAAGGCCGGCGAAAAAATGCTCCAGGATATTGCTAAAGACACGGTTGACTTCCGGGAAAATTACGACGCCACCAGAAAAGAACCGGTTGTCCTGCCTTCGCCCCTGCCCCAGCTCCTTCTTAACGGTTCGCTGGGAATTGCCGTTGGCATGGCAACCAATATTCCGCCCCACAATCTTTCCGAAGTAAACGATGCCCTGATTTATTTGCTGGACAAACCCAAGGCGACAACCGAAGAATTACTCCAATTTGTCAAAGGTCCTGACTTTCCGACCGGCGGTTTGATTTACGGCAAAAACGACATTCTCTCCGCCTACACCCAGGGCAAAGGACCGATTGTCAACCGGGGCAAAGCGGAAATTCTGGAAGACGAAAAGAAAAAAAGCCAAATTATAATCACGGAAATTCCTTTTCAGGTCTCCAAGGCGACTTTGGTGGAGCAATTCGCCAAACTGGTTCAGGAGAAAAAAATCCAGGGAGTCAAAGACATCCGCGACGAATCAGACAGAGAAGGAATGAGAATTGTTCTTGACCTTCAAAAAGACGGCTATCCCAATAAAATCCTCAACCGCCTTTACAAATTCAGCGACCTCCAGCGAACTTTTCACCTTAATCTTCTGGCTCTGGTTGACGGCATCCAGCCCCGGGTTTTATCGCTCCTGGAAGTTTTGAATCTCTTTCTGGGACATCGCAAAGAAGTGGTTGTCCGGCGAACGAAATACGATTTGGCCAGAGCCAAAGAAAGAGCCCATATCCTGGAAGGGCTCCACAAATGTTTGGGCAAAATTGACACGGTCATCAAAACCATCAAAAATTCAAAAGACCGAGAAGAGGCCAAGAAAAATTTAATTAAAAAATTCCGCTTAAGCGAAATCCAGGCCAACGCCATTCTGGAAACCAAACTCTCGGCTCTGGCAAAACTGGAAAGAAAGAAAATTGAAGACGAACTCCGGGAAACCGAAAAGAGGGTCAAAGAATTCAACTTAATTCTTAAAAGTCCGGCCAGGGTAAAAGAAATTATCAAAGAAGAGCTGAAAGAAATCAAGGAGGTTTTCGGCGACCCGAGAAAAACCAGGGTTTTCAGCCAGGCAGTCGGCGAAATCGCCGAAGAAGACCTCGTTCCCTTGGAAGAAACGATTATCACCCTGACCCGGGGCGGCTACGTCAAAAGAATAAACCCGGCCACTTATAAACTCCAGAAAAGAGGCGGCAAGGGAATTTTGGGGATGAAAACCCTGCAGGAAGACATTGTCGTTCATTTCCTTTCCGGCCAAACTCATGATTCCCTGCTTTTCTTTACCGACTTAGGCAAGGTTTTCCAGAGTCCGGTTTACGAAATTCCCGAAGGCAGCCGGGTTGCCCGGGGCCGGGGGCTTTTGAATTTCATTGATTTATCGGCTCAGGAAAAAGTCCTTTCTTTAATGACTCTGGGCAAAAAAGACCTTGACCTCGGAATAAAAAATTTAGTAATGGTAACGGAAAATGGTATAATAAAAAAGACGCCTCTGGAGGATTTCAAAAACGTCCGGCGCTCCGGCTTGATTGCCATTGGCTTGAGAAAAGGCGACCTCCTGAAAAAAGTGGCTAAAAGCGGCGGCCGGAACGAAATAATTATCGCCACTAAAAAGGGCCAGTCAATCAAGTTTAAGGAAGAGAATTTAAGGGCAATGGGCCGGCCGGCTTCCGGAGTCCGGGCAATCAATCTGAAACGAGAAGATAAAGTGGTAGGGATGGACGTTGTTGAAAAAACAGAAAACCAATATCTTTTAGTAGTAACCGAAAACGGCTATGGGAAAAGAACGGATTTGAAAGAATATCGTTTGCAGGGACGAGGCGGAAGCGGCATTAAAACGGCCCGGGTAACCCCAAAAACCGGAAACCTGATTTTTTCCCGGGTTTTAACCGGCCAGGAAGAGGACTTAATCGTTATTTCCCAGAAAGGCCAGGTCATCAGAACCAAAATTTCTTCAATTCCCAAAATCAGCCGGGCAACCCAGGGCGTGAAAATAATGCGTCTGGAGCCGGGCGACAAAGTGGCTTCAGCCACCTGCATTTAAAATGAATCAATCTTTTCTCAATCCAGAAGAAGTATTAGACCAACTTGACTTGCGTCCCGATATGACCGCGGCCGAGTTCGGCTGCGGCTCGGGCGGTTTTAGCATCCCTTTGGCAAAACGGCTGGAAGACGGTCTGGTTTATGCCATAGATATTTTAGGCGAACCGCTTTCCGCCTTAAAAAGTCAGGCCCGGCTTGATAATGTCGTTAATATCAGAATTATCCGCTCCGACCTGGAAAAAGCCCGGGGTTCAACTTTAAGCGATTTTTCAATTGACTTGGTGGTTATCCCCAATGTCCTCTTTCAAATAAAAAACAAAAGTGCTATGATAAGCGAAGCGGCCAGGGTTCTGAAAAAAAACGGCAAACTGGCCGTAATTGACTGGCTGGCCGGAGTTAGCCAGGGTCCGGAAAAGGGCCGGATTTCAGCCGAAGAAGTGAAAAAACTGGCTGAAGCCGCAGAGTTAAAACTGGAAAAGGATTTCCCGGCCGGCAAATACCATTTCGGCTTAATTTTTGAAAAAATATGAAAAATTGTCTATCAAAATTATTGATATTTTCCCTTTTGATTTGTTTTCTTGTGCCTTTTGAAGCGGAGGGAAAAATCGTGGAAATCAAAAATCCCTTGAAAGCCAACGATTTCTGGGAACTGTTAGCTAACATCATTAATTTTCTTTTTTATCTTTCTCTGCCAGTGGCAGCCCTGATGATAGTCGTGGCCGCTTTCTTTTTCCTTGGTTCGGCCGGCGAGCCGGAAAAAATCACAACAGCCAAAAACATTATTATTTATACCATTGTCGGCGTAATTGTTTT
>CAYNAT010000008.1:0-8704 GCA_964395685.1 uncultured Candidatus Saccharibacteria bacterium
TAACCCGCCGTACTTACATAAAAACAAGGCGAACCGGAAAATAAAAGAAAGGTTTTTTGCCGGTAATCGTTCAAGTTTCGAGGATTTATATCAGGTTTCCATATTTTCAATTTTGAACTGCGAGGAAGGAATTTTAATTGTTCCATTAAATTTTCTTTGCGCGGAAAATTCTCAAAGAATCAGAAATCTGTTTTTTGATAAATTTGAAATTGTAAAATTAAATATTTTTTCCGAGCAAGTTTTTGAAGATACGACCTATAATGTAATATCTTTTTATTTCAGAAGAAAAAAAGAAAATTTAGAAAAAAATAAAATTCCCGCCACTATTTTTCCTGAAAAGAAACAGATTGTTTTTATTATCGAAAGAAAACATAATTGGCAGTTTGGAGGAAAATTCATCAATAGAATTAAAAACGCCAAAAATCATTTAGGGGTTTTCCGTTTAACCGAAGACTATTTAAAATCTGGCGAATACGAAGTTGAGTTGGCGTTTCAAAATATCAAAGATAAAAAACCGCTTCTTATCAGTAAAAATATAAAAAAATTAATAGAAAAGAATATTTTATTTTTAAGGGCGATAGATAGTAAGAATGGAAAGAAAATTCAACTTGAAGATATAAGAAACTATGGCGTTACTGGTCTTGTGGGCAAAAATACTTCTCGCAATATGGCCCATTTAATTTTTAAAGAAGAAATACCGATAAATGACCAAATAGAACTAATGAAGCGGTTTAACAAAGAATTGAATCGCGGAAGGAGCAAATATCTTTCATTTTTCTTGACCAATTTTAGAGACAACAATAGGAAAAGAATTTCCTTTGAACTGGCTTACAAGTTTTTAAATTATATTTATGATGAGAAAAATTCAAAACAACCTGCATTATTTTAGAATATCCCAGCAAAATCCGGAAAAAATTCTGGATAGTTTTTATGTTTTTGACGAGAAACACCCTCAATTAAAAAAATATATTGCCGACACAAAAGAAATTAAAAATATTCTGATTACGATTAGAATGTTGCAAAAGAAAAACGAGGACAAGAAAGTTGTAAAAAAGTATCTCTTGGAACTTTCAAGAACACTGGGCAAATTCTCCAATTGTTCGGAATTCGCTTGTTTTATAAACGCTTGCGATAGTTTTTTAGATTTAGCCAAAAAAGATATTGTTTTACTTGAAAAAATCGCTAAAAGATATTTTGAGAAAAGAATTTTGAACGAAGCCGTCCCGGAAGAATGGATACAGGCGATTTTAGATTCAAACGCCCCTGCCAAAAAAGGCCAATGCGGTGAAAAGAAACTTTTGCACATTTTAACGAAATATGGTTTTCAAGAAGTGAAAAATTGGGAAGATTTTTTTAATAAACGGAAATGCATAGCCAGATTTTCAAAGATTTTTAACGTAAAAAATGTCCGCAAAAATTTAAGCATTAAATTAGCCACCAAAAAACAGAATAAAAAATTAGATTTGATTATTAAAATAAATGGCAGGATATTTTTATGTGAAGCTAAACACCTAAATACTTCGGGCGGCGGACAGGATAAACAAATCGCCGAATTGATTGAGATTATTAGCCTAAAAGAACAGAATAAAAATATCTCTTATGTCGTATTTTTAGACGGAAGTTATTCCAATGTTCTTTTGGGCGATGAGGATAGAGGAGATAAATTAATAACACAAAGAAAAGAGATTAAAAAATATTTATTACGCAACCCAAATAATTTTTGGCTAAATACGGCCGGGTTCAAAAGTTTAATTTCTAATTTAGCGGGTTATAGTAAAACCTAATCGCAAAGTCCGGTAAAGCAGGCGACCAGCCCGCCTGCCTTTTTTGTCTGCGAATGTCGGCCAAACCCTTGACTTTTTTATCAATATCTGCTATATTATAAATAGCACTTTTATCAATCATACGTGTGATGTTTTATGGGTTAAATAACGAAAGAAACCACTTTTCAGAAAGGGACTATAATGGTAAAAGATAATAATTTATCCAAACTGACATTTGATGAGTTGAAAGCTTTATCTATAGAAGAGCCAGTGAAAGAAACTTATTCAAACGAAGCAATGCAGAAGCTTGGGCCCGCATTCAAAGACCTTAAGGACTCCAGTAAAATCAAGGATGGGAAAATGTTTTTCGAAGAACTAAAAAGGGTTTTTTGGAGGATTGAGAATGGAATAATTGATGGCGGCCAGATTTCTGTTCATACAATTATTGGCATTTGCCAATTAGCTCATCGGTATCGTGATAGGGTTGGTCCGTCCAGGAAGAAAAGTTTTAATAAGATAATTCCCTGGTTGCTTAGCTGTAGAAACAAGATTATAAAGAAGCCGCCGGAAAGCATTGTTAAATATATGAACCGGAAGATTGAGGAGCGCGAACGCGAATATTTGGTTTTTTGAATAACGGACAGCCGATTTTAGGGGCAGGTGAGTATAGCCTGCCTTTTTTTGTTTGTGAATGGCCTTAACGGATAGGCAGATAGGAACTTTTTTGTTAGAATAGAGCAATGGTTAAAGAAATTGCCTGGCATAGTATTTCCTGGCCGGAGGCGGTTAAAAGGTTAAAAACAAATCCTAAAAAAGGACTAACGGAAAAAGAAGCGAGGGCCCGGCAGCTGAAATTCGGCAAAAATCTGCTGCCAAAAGAAAAGCCGCTTTCCAAGCCGAAAATATTTTTAGAGCAGTTCAAAAGCCCTTTGATTTATATTCTGGTCCTTGCCGGAATCGTAGTTTTGTTTTTTAAGGAATTTACCGACGCCATCGTGATATTCGGCGCCGTTCTCTTAAACACGGTTGTCGGTTTTTTTCAGGAAAACAAAGCGGCTCGGGCCTTAACCAAACTGAAAAAAGCGGTAAAAGTAAAAAGCGAAGTTTTGAGAGAGGGAAATTTTAAAATGGTTGATTCTTCGAACCTGGTAGCGGGCGATATTTTTATTTTAAATCCCGGGGACAAAGTGCCGGCTGACGGCCGGCTTATTGAAAGCGACAACTTGAAAACCAACGAAATGAGTTTGACCGGAGAATGGTTAGCGGCCCAGAAAAAAACAGAAATTTTGAGGGAAAAAATCTCTCTGGCTGACCGGGATAATATGGTTTACATGGGAACAGTGGTGGAAGACGGCAAAGGAAAGGCCGTGGCTGTTGCCATAAGTTTGGAAACCGAAATAGGCAAGGTGGCTCAAATGGTAAGCCGGGCCAAAGAGGAAAAAACCCCTCTCCAGAAAAAATTAGCCCGTTTTTCCCGAATTATCGGCGCCCTTATTTTAATTATCTGTTTTTTTATTTTTATTGAAGGGCTGGTGAGCGGCAGGAGTTTTTTGGAAATGTTTACTTTGGCCGTGGCTGTTTCCGTAGCGGCCATACCCGAGGGCTTGCCGGTCGCCCTTACCGTTATTCTGGCTTTGGGCATGCAGAGAATTTTGAAAAAAAGAGGCTTGGTCAGAAAATTGGCTTCAGCTGAAACCTTAGGCAGTACTTCAGTTATCGCCACCGATAAAACAGCCACTTTAACCGAAGGCAAAATGGGGGTGAGCGAAGTAATCGCTCCGGACCGGGAAGCCAGAGAACTGGCTTTAAAAATCGGGGTTTTGGCTAACGAGGCTTTTATTGAAAATCCCGACGATTTAATGGAAAAATGGATTGTCCGGGGCCGGCCGACCGATAAAGCTTTACTTTTAGCCGGTCTCCAGGCCGGTTTCAATAAAAAGGAGCTGGAAAAAAAGATAACCAAAACAGCCGAGATCCCTTTTAATTCGGCTAATAAATATCTGGCCAGAGCCTTTGCCTTAAACAAAAAAGAAGACATTATTTATTTTTCCGGCGCGCCGGAAAAAATTCTGGAATTGTCGCGCTATTTCCGAAAAGGAAAAAAAGAAGAACCGTTGAGCCCCCAAAAAGAAAAAGAAATAAAAGAGCAACTGGACATTTTGGCCGCCAAGGGTTTACGGGTGGTGGCGGTCGGTTATAAAAAAATCAGCCACCTTAAGGATTTGCTTAACAATTTGGTTTTCGTCGCTTTAATCGCGCTTAAAGACCCGCTTCGTAAAGAGGTTAAAAAAGCGTTCAGAGTTTGCCAAAAAGCCGGAATGAAAGCGATTATCGTGACCGGCGACCACAAATTAACGGCCAAAGCGGTTGCCGAAGAACTCGGTTTTAAACTAAAAGAAAAAAATATAATGGAGGGTCAGGAACTTGACCGAATTTCAGACGAGGAGTTTTTCCAACGGGTTGAGGACATTCAGGTTTTTGCCCGGGTTGAGCCGAAGCACAAGATGAGAATTATTGAGGCCTGGCAGGGCAAGGGCCAGGTGATAGCAATGACCGGCGACGGCATTAATGACAGCCCGGCTTTGAAAAAGGCGGACATCGGCGTGGCTCTGGGTTCGGGAACCGAAGTCGCCAAAGAGGTTTCCGACCTGGTTTTATTGAGCGACAATTTCAACGTTATTGTTGCCGCGGTAGAGGAGGGTAGGGCTATTATTGACAATATCAGGAAAGTAATCACTTATCTTTTTTCCAGTTCTTTCACCGAGATAATTTTAATAGCCGTAGCAATTTTTTTCCGTTTTCCCCTGCCGGTTCTGGCTGTTCAGATTTTATGGATTAACCTTATTGAAGACGGCCTGCCCAATATCGCTTTGGCTTTTGAGCCCAAAGAAAAAGGCCTGATGAAACAAAAGCCGGCCGGCCACAACGAGCCGCTTTTGAATAAGGAAATGAAAGCCCTGATTTTTATCATCGGTTTGTTTACTGATTTTATTCTTTTAGGATTGTTTTTTTTGCTTCTGAAATATTCCGGCTATAAGCTTCCCCATATCAGAACAATAATTTTTGTCGGACTGGCTATTGATTCTTTGTTTTACGTTTTCTCCTGCAAGAGTTTGCGAAAAAATATCTGGCAATTTAATCTTTTTTCCAACAAATTTTTAATTTTTGCCTGGATCTTTGGAACACTAGCTTTGTTGGGAAGTGTTTATTTAAGGCCGCTTCAGGCGCTTCTGAAAACCGAGCCGCTTTATTTTTTTGATTGGTTGCTCCTTTTGTCTTTCGGCTTAGCCAATTTATTCCTGATTGAAGGAATGAAATGGTTATTTATTAGAAAAATACCAAAATCCTAATATCTAATGTCAAATAAAATGCCAAATTTCAAATATCAAATGATTAAATCTTTTGACATTTATTATTTGACATTGAGAATTTTATTAGAAATTAGAAATTAGAAATTTGTCATTTCGTTGTTATGTTCTGGATTTTAATTTTTATTGTTTCCTGCTTGGTTCTGGTCTGGTCCGGTTCGCGGCTGGTCAGGGCTTTAATGGGATTGGCCAAATATTTGGGCTGGCGGGAATTTGTGGTTGCTTTTTTCGTTATGGCTTTTGCCGGTTCGGCGCCCAATCTTTTCGTCGGGATTAACGCTGCCTTACAGGGTATTCCCGAGCTTTCCTTTGCTGAAATTGTCGGCGGCAATATGGTTGATTTAACGATAGCCGTGGCTTTGGCGGTTTTAATCAGCGGTAAACCTTTCCAGGTTAGAAGCAAAATGGTTCAGACCAGCGCCCTTTTTACTCTTGGAGTTGCTGTTTTACCCTTAATTTTGGCTTTGGATAACGACTTAACCAGAGACGACGGCCTGATTTTACTTTTGACTTTTTTGGGATATAGTTTTTGGCTTTTTTCCAAGGGGGAAAGATTCAGAAAGGTTTATAAGGCAAATAAAAATAATCAGCCGGCCCGGCCGATAACCGGTTTTATTGATTTTTTGAGGGGGCGCTGGGAAAAACCCCATCCTTTTGTCCGTTTTCAGAACTTTCTGAAAAATTTACTGATGACAGCCCTGACCTTGACTTTGCTTTTAGCCGCTTCCTGGGGCGTGGTAAAAAGCGCTCAATTTTTTACCGGCGCCCTGAATGTTTCTCTGCCAATAATCGGTATTTTGATTGTCGGCTTAGGAAACGCTCTTCCGGAAACTTATTTCGCAATTGCCTCGGCCAGGAAGGGTCAGACCTGGCTGATTTTAGGTGATTTAATGGGATCGGTGATTGTCTGCGCCACTCTTGTTTTGGGAATTATCGTTTTAATCCAGCCGATTAAAATAAACAACTTTTCTCCGTTTTTTATTGCCAGGATTTTTCTGATAGCAGCGGTTGCTTTCTTTTTTATCGCGGTCCGCACCGACCGAAAAATCACCCGAACCGAAGCCCTCTTTCTGCTCCTGATTTATATCTCCTTCCTCATCACCGAAATCCTTTTCCACTAATCCCTACGAGAACAGTTCTCGTAGTAAATAATTAAGATGCCAATTAAAAGACCACCATTAATAAACGGAGAAATCTATCATATTGTAATTCGAGCAATTGAGGGGTCAAAACTTTTTATTGACGATAGAGATTATTTTCGGATGATTTGTAATTTGTTTGAGTTTAATGATGATAACCCTGTAAGTTGGCAGTATCGTCAACACTACGAGAACAGTTCTCGTAGTGTTCAAGAGAGGAAAAAACGGATAATGTTGGTTGAAATTTTGGCATTTTGTCTGATGCCGAATCATTTTCATTTAGTGTTAAGACAGCTTCAAGAAAAAGGAATTAGTAGTTTTATGAGAAAAATTGGAGCCGGCTTCGGGATTTATTACAATAAAAAATATCAGAGAAGTGGCCATATATTTCAAGGGCGATATAGAGCGGTTCATATTAAAAACGATAAACAGTTAATAACCTTATTTGTTTATGTTCATACGAATCCGGCCGCAATTGTAGTACCAAATTGGAAAGAGAAAGGAATTAATAACCCTGAAAAGGTAATAGATTTTTTAGAAAAATACAGATGGTCAAGTTATTTGGATTATCTCCAAAATAAAAACTTTCCCTCTTTGACGAACAGAGAATTTTTAACTGAAATTATGGGCGGGATTGAGGGTTGCCGGAAATTTGTAGAGGACTGGATTAGATTTAAAAAAGAATTAGCCGATTTTGATAAAATAGCAATAGAATAATACTACGAGAACAGTTCTCGTAGGGATTTTGTTTTTAATTTAGCATTTCTTGATTTTTTCGGCAAGATGGGATAGAATGATTTAATGGAGCAGGGGTTCATCGGGATTTTAATAATTTCAATATTGGTTGTTGGTCTGACGCTGGTAATTTTTTTATTATTGAGAAAAAAACCGGAAAAGCAATCAGAGGCCTTGGTAATGCTTCAGCAGCAGCTGAGCAATATCAGCCAGGTTTTGGACAATAAACTTTCCGAATCAACCAAAGCGATTCAGTCCCAGTTCGGCCAGTCAGCCAAAATTATCCGGGACGTGACCGAAAAACTTACCCGGCTTGACGAAACCAACAAACAGGTGGTAAGTTTCGCCGACCAACTGCGCAATCTCCAGGATATTTTGAAAAATCCGAAGCAAAGAGGGGTTTTGGGCGAATATTATCTGGAAACGGTTTTGAAAAACGTTTTGCCGCCCGGCTCTTATCAAATGCAATACGAATTTAAGGACGGCAGTATTGTTGACGCGGCGATTTTCGTGGCCAAGCGGATTATTGCCGTGGATTCCAAATTCAGCTTGGAAAACTATAATCGCATTTTGGAAGCAGGGGAGCCGGCCGATAAAAAAAGATACCAGTCGGCTTTTATCAGCGACTTGAAAAACCGGATTGAGGAAACGGCCAAATACGTCAAGCCGGAAGAGAACACAATGGATTTCGCTTTTATGTTTATACCTTCGGAAGCGGTTTATTACGATTTGCTTATCAATAAAGTGGGAGCGGTAAGCGATGATACCAATAATCTGATTTATTTTGCCGGCAAGAAAAAAGTTATAATCGTCTCGCCGACCTCTTTCCTGGCTTACTTGCAGACGGTTTTACAGGGGCTAAAAAATCAGAAAATTTCCGAGCAGGCCCAGGAAGTGATCAAGCAGGTTGAACGTTTGGGCCGGCATTTAGGGATTTACAGCGAATATATGAAAAAAATGGGCAATCACTTAGGGACAACCGTGGGCGCCTACAATAAGGCAAGCAGGGAATTCAACAAAGTTGACAAAGACGTGGTGAAAATTACCGGCGGCAAGGAAAAAATCCAAATCAAAGAAGTGGAGCCGCCCTTAATTGAAAATTAAAAATCAAAAATCAAAAATCAAAAATTTTATTATGTTGGCAATAATTAAAACCGGGGGAAAACAATGTTTGGTTAAACCCGGGGATAAGATAAAAATAGAAAAGATTAATAAAAAAGAAGGTGAAGAAATTATTTTTGACCAGGTTTTGTTGTTGGACCTGCCTGCCGGTAGGCATGGAAAAAACAAAAAACTGGAAATCGGCGCGCCTCTGGTAAGCGGGGCCAAAGTGACTGGCCGGATTTTGAAGCAGGGCAAAGGCGAGAAAGTAATTGTTTTTAAATACAAGCCAAAAACCCGCTACAAGAAAAAAACCGGCCACCGCCAGCCCTTCAGCGAGGTTGCTATTGACAAATTTTGAATAATGGGTATAATGGAAAACATAGAATTAGACCGGCTGTTTGAACGCAAATGGCCGGATAATTATATATCGTTGTCCCGCCAGAACCGGCGGGACAGAAACAAGTACCTTAAAAATCCCAAACACGCTTTTCCAATCTCTTAAAACGCCCCGCGGAAGGTTGGGTATATAGGGATATATATCCTAAAATCTTATAAGGATTTTAACTTTTCGCATTATTTTAGGAGAAAAGAAATG
>CAYNAT010000008.1:8804-16678 GCA_964395685.1 uncultured Candidatus Saccharibacteria bacterium
TTCTTTTTTCACTTCTCCGGCCGCTGACCAAGCCGCTTTTAGTTTTCAGCGGACTTGCGAGGAATTGCTGAAATGCAAAAAATGCATTTTAGCAATGATAGAAACCAAAGACGTGAGGCAAATGAACGAAAACCTTGTCTGGTATCTTTTTCTGCCGGGTTTCACGAGCGTTTTATTCTTTTTGGCCAACGCGCCAAAAGCGTTTTTAAAAGCGATGAAAACCAAAAAGACAGAAAAATAAATAAAGGGATGAATTTAATCGTTAACCAAAGTCCCGCTTGAGTTTGAGCGGGACTTTCTTTTATTTTTGGAAACGATTATAATAAAGTATATGCTGAAAAAATATAAACAAATACTTTGGTTGAGCCAGGTCAACTCAAAAGACATCGCCTTGGTCGGCGGCAAAAACGCTTCTTTGGGCGAGATGTTCAGAAATCTTAGGGCCAAAGAGATTAATATTCCCAACGGTTTTTGCCTTACGGCCCGGGCTTATTGGCATTTTTTGAAAAAAAACAAAATTGACCGGGCGCTCAAAGAAATTTTCCGGAATTTCAATCCCAAGAGTTTGGAAAGTTTGAAAAAAACCGGCAAATTATCCCGGGAACTAATCTTAAAAGCGGATTTTCCCAAAGACCTGAGAAGAAAAATAATCAGGGCTTATCGGAATCTCTCCGGCAAAAAGGGACAAAAAGTGGCTGTTCGTTCTTCAGCCACGGCCGAGGATTTGAAAACAGCCAGCTTCGCCGGCCAGATGGAAACCTTTCTCAATGTTGAAGGCGAAGAGCAGTTGTTCAACGCAATTAAAAAATGCCTTGCTTCTTTGTTCACCGACCGGGCTATTTCTTACCGCCAGGAAAAGGGCTTTGACCATTTGAAAATAGCTCTCTCGGTCGGCGTTCAGGAAATGGTCAGAAGCGATTTGAGTTCTTCCGGCATTATGTTCACTCTTGACACTGAAACCGGTTTTCCCAACGTTGTTTTGATAAATTCAATCTGGGGCGTGGGGGAATTGATTGTAAAAGGCAAAATCACGCCCGACGAATTTTACATTTTCAAGCCCACCCTTCAACAGGCTCAGGGCAATCTCTATAAGCCGATTATCGTTAAAAATCTTGGCCGAAAAACCAGAAAATATGTTTACGCTCCAAAAGGCGGACTGAAAGAAGTAAAAGTAAAAGAGCGGGACCAGTTGAGATTTTCTTTGAACGACAAAGACATTTTAACTTTGGCTCAGTGGGCCTGTCTAATTGAAGAACATTACCAGAGCCATCAGGATATTGAATGGGCCAAAGACGGAAAAACCGGCAAACTTTTTATCGTCCAGTCCAGGCCGGAGACGATTCATTCTCCCAAAACCGCCAGCACTTTTCAGGAATACGAAGTCAAGACCAAAAAGAAGCCGCTTTTATCGGGCATTGCCGTCGGCAGTAAAATCGGTTCGGGCAAAGTGAGAATAATTCCCGATGTTTCCAAAATCAGCCAGTTCAAAGAAGGCGAAGTTTTGGTAACCAGAATGACCGACCCTGACTGGATGCCGATTATCCGTTTGGCTTCAGCCATTATCACCGAAGAAGGCGGCAAGACCTGCCATGCGGCTATCGTTGCCAGAGAGTTTGATATTCCCACGATTGTCGGCGCCGGCTCCCCGGTCAGGAAATTAAAAACCGGCCAGACAGTTACCGTTGACTGCAGTAAGGGATTAAGGGGCCGGGTTTTTGAAGGGAAAATTCCTTTTGAACTAAAAGAATACAATCTTAAAAAACTGCCCAAACTCAAAACAAAGATAATGCTTAATATCGGAGCGCCGGAAACCGCTTTCAGCGCTTCTTTTCTGCCGAACAAAGGAGTCGGTCTGGCCAGGGAGGAATTTATTATTGCCGAGAAAATCAGAGTTCACCCTTTGGCCCTTTTCCATTTTAATAAGTTGAAAAACAAGAGAATAAAAAAAGAAATAAGCAGAATTACGGTTGAGCATAAAGACAAAAAAGAATTTTTTATCAAAGAATTGGCCGAAGGAATTAGCCAGATAGCGGCCGCTTTTTATCCCAAAGAGGTGATTGTCCGTTTTTCCGATTTCAAAAGCAACGAGTATAAAAACTTAATCGGGGGCGAGCTTTTTGAAAGAGAAGAGGCAAACCCGATGCTGGGTTTTCGGGGCGCTTCCCGTTATCTTGAGCCGGATTTTCAGCCCGCTTTCAGAATGGAATGCCGGGCAATAAAAAGGGCCAGGGATTTGTTCGGTCTAAAAAACATTTCCTTGATGGTTCCGTTTTGCCGGACTCCGGAAGAGGGAAAAGAGGTAAAGGATTTAATCAGAAAATTCGGCCTTATCAGCGGAAAATCAGCGGATGAGCCAAAGCTTTATGTGATGTGCGAAATTCCTTCCAACGTAATTTTGGCCGAGAAGTTTCTGAAAATTTTTGACGGAATGAGTATCGGCTCCAACGACTTGACCCAATTGATTTTGGGTATTGATCGGGACAACGGTCAAATTGCCCATATCGCCGATGAAAGAAACGAAGCGGTAAAAGAAATGCTCAAGAGGGTTATTGAAATCTGCAAAAAAAAGAAAAAATACTGCGGCATCTGCGGTCAGGCGCCCTCGGACTTCCCGGACTTCGCCGAATTCTTGGTCAAAGAGGGGATAGAATCAATCTCCCTCAACCCGGACACAGTGATTAAGACAATTTTAAGTTTAAGCAAAAAATAAATTTATGTTTGATGTAATTACTTTCGGGTCGGCCTGCTGGGATGTTTTTTTGAAACTGAACAAAATTTCGGGCCGAAAGAACAAAGAATTGGTTAGCGGCAAGGGAATTTGTTTTAATTTGGGTTCAAAAATTGATATTGATGACATTTTTTTCGCTTCCGGCGGCGGCGGAACCAACGCGGCCGCTACTTTTGCCAGACAGGGTTTTAGGGTAGCTTATTTCGGTACAGTAGGGAAAGATTTGGCAGGCGAAGAAATTATTAAAGAACTGGAAAAACTCGGTATAGAAACGCGATTTATTTCCAAGACAAATTTAAAGCCGACTAACCATTCGGTTATTCTGAATACCGGTCCGACCAAGGACAGAACCGTTCTGGCTTATCGGGGAGCTTCAAAATTTTTGGACAAAAAAGACATTGCCTGGCTTGAGAAGGGGACTGTCCCTATGACAAAGTGGTTTTATCTGGCACCGCTTTCAGGACAAGCCGCCGAATTCACAGAAAAAATTGTTAATTTTGCTTATAAAAACAAAATTAAAATCGCAATTAATCCCGGCGCTTTTCAGCTCTCTTTGTTAAAAGCGGTTCTGAAAAGAATTCTTAAAAAAGCTGATATTTTGTTTTTAAATCAGGAAGAGGCCTCTTTACTGACCGGAGTTGCTTATCAGAAAGAAAAAGAAATTTTCAAAAAACTTGACCAAATTTGTTCCGGCATTGCCATAATGGGGTCTAATGACGGGATTACGGTTTCTGACGGCAAATATCTTTATAAAGCCAGAAGTTCTTTGACCAGGCCGGTTGATCGGACCGGCGCCGGCGACGCTTTTAGCTCGGGCTTTGTTTCCGGATTCGTTAAAAAAGGCGAAATAGAATACGCCGTTCAACTGGGTATGGCCAATTCCGCTGCCTGCGTTCAACAATGGGGAGCCAAAAACGGCCTATTAAAAAAAGGAGAAAGTTTCAAAAAAGTTAAGGTAATAAAGAAAAAATTATGAACCTGAAATATTATCTTAAAAAAGTCCGGAGAGAGGGGGGGGCGCTCGGTCAGTTTAATTTTTCAACTTTGGAACAGTTAAGAGGAATTCTGGAAGCGGCTCAAAATTTAAAAAGACCGCTGATTTTAGGCACCTCGGAAAGAGAGAGTAATTTTCTGGGTTTAAAAGAAATCGTCGCTTTGGTGGAAATCGCCAAAACAAAATATAGAGCGCCGGTTTTTTTAAATCTTGACCACGCTAAAGACCCGAAGCGAATTAAAGAAGCCATCGGACTCGGTTATTCAGCGGTTCATTTTGACGGTTCGGATTTAACTCTTGAAAAAAATCTGAAATATGCTAAAAAAATAGTTGAATACGCTCATAAAAAAAATGTTTTGGTTGAAGGTGAGTTGGAAGAAATAAAAAAAGGCAGCTTGAGTTCGGCTGAAGAAGCCGCCTTGTTTGTTAAAAAAACCAAAGTAGACAGCTTGGCCATTGCCATCGGAAACAGGCACGGTTTTTACCCCGGAGTCAAACTTGATTTTGAACGTTTGAAAGAAATCAGAAAGAAAACAGGCCAAGTTTTTCTGGTTCTCCACGGCGGTTCCGGAATTTCCAAAAATGATTTGAAAAAAGCAATATCTCTGGGTATTGTCAAGGTCAATATTAACAGCGAATTGCGGCTTGTCTGGAAAAGGGGTTTGGTAAGCGCCCTAAAAGGAGAAGAAATAAAACCATACCAAATTTTGCCGATAGTTCAAAAATTAATCCAAAAAAAGGTTGAGGAGAAAATAAAAACATTTAAAACGCCGCGATACTAAAAATATGAAAATCATTCAAGAACATCAAAAATGCATTGGCTGCGGTTCCTGCGCCGCAATTTGCCCGAAATTCTGGGAAATGATTGAGGGCGGCAAAGCCCGGCTAATCGGAGCCGAGTTAAAGGGCGAGAATTATGAGCTGGAAAGCGGGGAAAACGGCTGTAATCAGGAGGCGGCTGACGCCTGCCCGGTTCAATGCATTCGGATTGAAAAATAATGCTTATTCTTAAAGCCGAAAAAAGAGAAAAAACAGGGAAGAAGGTAAAAGTTTTAAGGCAGCGAGGCGTTTTGCCGGCTGTTTTATACGGCCGGGAAATAAAAAACTTGACTCTGGAGGTTGATTCGGGGGAATTTGAAAAAGTTTACCAGCAAGCCGGAGAAAGTTCTTTGCTTTCTCTTGAGCTCGGAGAAAAAAAATTTCCGGTTTTAATTCACCAGCTTAAAAGAGATCCTCTTACCGACAAGCCGATTCACGTTGATTTTTATCAGCCGGTTATGACCGAGGAGGTTGAGGCAACGGTCCCGATAGTTTTTGAGGGCGAAGCGCCGGCTGTAAAAGAACTGGGCGGCACTTTGGTCAAGGAAATTCCCGAAATAGAAGTTAAGGCCCTGCCTCAAAATCTTCCTCACGAAATCAGAGTTAAAGTGGATAATTTGAAAAGTTTTGAAGACGAAATTTTAATAAAGGATTTAAATTTGCCGCCAGGAGTAAAAATTCAGAGAAAACCGGAGGAAATCGTCGCTTTGGTCACGCCTCCGGAAAAAGTGGAAGAAGAACTGGAAAAACCGATAGAGGAAAAAGTGGAAGAAGTTAAGACCGCTAAGGCAGAAAAAGAAAGGAAGGAGGAAGCGGCTGAAGAAAAAGAAGAGAAAAAAGAAAACGAGGAAAAACCAAAAGGAAATGAAAAATAGAAGATTAAAATATACGGTCGTTTTTGCATTTTGCGTTTTGGCTTTGCCTGTTTTTGCCGAAGAAAATCTCGGCGAGGTTTGCGGATTGGAAAACATTGAGCAGGAGTGTCAAAAACTTGAAGCCGCTGAATGCCGCAAGCTTTTGGAAAAATGCGAACAATATTACAACGAGCAGAGCCAAAAAATTGAAGAAGATATTTCTAAAACCGCGCAGGAAAAAAAGACCCTGGAGAATAAAATCTCCACCCTGAAAAATAAAATTAAAAATTTGGAATACCAAATTTATCAAAGCAACTTGATTATTAAAGACCTGGGAATTCAAATCGGAGATACCGAAGGCTCCATTGCCAAAACCTCGCTGAAAATAGAGGACTCAAAAGGAAAGTTAGCCAATATTTTAAGGGCGATTTACGAAGAAGACCAGAAGCCGCTGATTGAAATTATTTTCAGCGAAAAGGAACTTTCCGATTTTTTTGACAATCTCTTCGCTTTGGAGATTTTAAATTCCAAAAGCAAAGACCTTTTAGACAGCATTAAAACCCTGAAAGTTAATTTAGAGCGGCAAAAGCAGTCTTTGGACGCGGAAAAAGATGATTTGGAAGGAATGGTAAAAATTCAGACCCTTCAAAAAAAAGAAAGCTCCCGGACGAAAACAGAACAGGAGTATTATTTGAATTTGACCGAAACGGAATATCAAAAACAGCTTCAAGAGAAACAGGAAGTTGAGGCAAAAGCGGCTGAAATCAGGACCAGAATTTTTGAGTTAATCGGCGTGCCGAAAGCGCCGACTTTCGGCGAGGCCTACGAACTGGCTAAAGAAATAGAAAAAATAACCGGAGTCAGACCGGCCTTTTTATTGGCTGTTTTAACCCAGGAATCAAACATCGGCAAAAACGTGGGCCAGTGTTATCTTAAAAATTCCTCTACCGGTCAGGGAGTGGTTATTTCCAGCGGTAAGACAGTTTCCCGGGTAATGAAACCATCAAGAGATGTCGGGCCGTTTTTAGAAATTACCGGGGCTTTGGGAAGAGACGCTTTTAGTACGCCGGTTTCCTGTCCGATGAGTTACGGCTGGGGCGGAGCAATGGGCCCGGCCCAGTTTATTCCTTCAACTTGGGCTATTTATCAGGACCGGCTTCAGTCAATTCTCGGTAAACCGGCTGACCCCTGGAGTATTAAAGACGCTTTTCTGGCCGCGGCATTATATTTATCCGATTACGGCGCCACCAAGCAGACCTATAGTGGCGAATGGACCGCGGCAATGATTTATTTTTCCGGCAGCACCAATTCCAAATATAGTTTTTACGGAAACTCGGTGATGAAAATCACCCAACAATACGAGCAGGATATCCAAGACCTGGAATCCGCCAACTAAAAATCCGTAGAGGACGGGCCTCTACGGATTTTTTTGGAGGGCGCTGACCATTTTATCTATTTTGCCGTCCATTATTTCTTCAATGTTGTGCCATTTTTTTTTGGCCCGGTGGTCGGTGACCCGGTCTTGGGGAAAATTGTAAGTTCTGATTTTCTCCGCTCTTTCCGCGGCAAGAATCTGGGATTTTCTTTCGCCGCCCATTTTGGCTATTTCCTCTTTTTGCTTTCTTTCCAAAAGACGGGCAGCCAAAATAGCAAGAGCGTTTTCTTTGTTCTGGAGCTGGTTTCTTTCGGTCTGGGAAGTAACGACCAGGCCGGTCGCTAAATGGGTGATTCTAACCGCTGTTTCTCTTTTGTTGACGTATTGGCCGCCGGGACCGGATGAGCGGAAAAAATCAACTTTTATCTGGTCCGGCCTGATATTGATTTCAGTTGTTTTCGGTTTCGCTAAAACCGCGACCGTGGCCGTGGAAGTATGAACTCGACCCGCTCTTTCGGTTTTCGGTATCCGCTGAACCCGGTGAACGCCGGCCTCGTTTTTCATCTTGGAGAAAACTTCTTCGCCCTTTAACTCAAAAACAATTTGTTTATAACCGCCCAGTTCCGACTGGTGGCTGTCCAGAATTTTCTCGGTCCAGGATTGGGAAACGGCGTATTTGGAGTACATTTTGAACAGGTCGGCGCTAAAAAGAGCGGCTTCCTGGCCGCCGGCGCCGGCCCTGATTTCAATAATTGCTGAACTTTCCATAAAATGTTATTTTTTCTTTTTGGCCAATCTTTTTTTGAATTTTTCCACCCGGCCCATCGTGTCAACGATTTTTTCTTTGCCGGTGTAAAAAGGATGGCATTTGGAGCAGATTTCAACTTCAAGGTATTCTTTAGTTGAGCCGATTGTAAAACTGTTGCCGCAAGCGCAGACAACTTTAGCGCTTGGATAATACTTTGGATGAATATTTTTTTTCATAGTAATATTTTGGATGCCTGCCCCGTAGCATCCCGCTGTAAGCGGGATTGCTTCGGGGGATGTCTTTTTTCATAATAATTTATCTTAGCAGTTCGTTAGGAAAATTTCAAGGGGGTTGAC
>CAYNAT010000008.1:16778-18515 GCA_964395685.1 uncultured Candidatus Saccharibacteria bacterium
GGGGTTGACAAACTTTTTCTTTTATGTAAAATATCGTATTAGTCCAAAGAGCGGTTCTTTGGGCGGAAAAAGGTCTTTGACAATTTTAGGAAAGGAAAGTAAAGATGAAGAAGAAAACTAGTTTTATTGTTTTGGTTGTGATGATTTTGGTTTTAGGCAGAGGTTATGTTTCGGCTCAGACGAGCCAAGAGCAAGAGCAAAGTAGTATTAATACTCAAGATCAAGAAGCTAATGCAAACTCCAGTGCTGACGCCCAGGGCGGCCAAGGCGGAAGCGCTCTGGTTAATTTTAACGACAAAAGAGTTCAAGCGCCCCAGCCGGTTTTGCCTTTACCCGGGCCCCACGCTCCCTTTTACCCCGATAAACGTTGTTGGAAAGATATGGTTTATGAGCCAAACGAGTTAGAAGCGCAGGAATGGACGTTGGAGTGGGCCGAAGCAATACTCGGTAGGGTAAAAAACGATTGGCTTAAAGAGGAGTTTGTCGTAAAGTATTTGCCCACAAACTATCCCAGAACAAAAAACGTTCAATTTAGATGCGATTGGGCCTGGAATGACCGTCGTTTGTCAGATTATGAGTTTTTAGATCTTATAACCGTTGCGGCAAATGTCAAATGGATTGACTCCAGAGATGTTTTGGCAAAAATTGTGAAGACAGCCGCAAAAGAAGTCGGTGCCGATTTACTCGTTTTTTACCAAGACAATTTTGGCTTACAGACGCATGTTTTAGCTGAAGCTGGCGGATTTCCTCTTTTCTTTAATATTGTTGGCAGCAATATTGCTGGTACTGGCGGCGCCGGATTCAGTTCATCAGATATCACCAATGACAGAAGGCCGTTCACGACTGTTCGGGCCTATAGGCATAGAAGAGATAAAAATTCTTCATCGCCTTCGTCCTTATCAAAAAACACGTCCGGGCCGGCTGCTCAGTATTTAATTGTCCGGGAAGGTTCTACCCATAAACAAATTCCCATTCACCATATCAGCCAGTCGGCAGTAGCGGCCCAGCCGAAAAGCGACAAACTGCTTCTTGAGGAAATAAAAAATCTAACAGGGGCAGTAAAGGAACTCAAAGAAACAATAGAAGAAAACCCTAAAAAAGACCAATAAACCAAAAATAAAGGGGCGGTCAAAATGACCGACCCCTTTTGTATTTGACAGAAGATTATTATTTTTTTAAGATAAACTATCCCCATTGCTCTTTTTTAGTTTTCAGTTCTTTTTGATAACCGCTCTTTTTATCGGGGAAAGGTCGTGTATATTAAAAACCAAAGAACAGGGCTAAAATCATTAGTCAGTTTTTGGTTTTTTTATTTTTAATTTATGTTAAACTGCGACAAAAAAAGAGCAATATCTTTTTTATTGACGGTTTCCCTTACTGTTTTACTGGTTGGAGCCGGAGTTTTTGGTCCGAACCGAAGAATTGCCTTTGCCTCTGATTCCGGGGTAGGACAAAATCAGTCCCAGTCCCAAACCCAGTCCCAGCATCAGGAACAATATCAGAGCCAAAGCTATAGTCAAAGTCAGGACCAAAATCAATCCTCTTCCGAGCAGAACCAAGAGCAGTCCCAAAGCCAGCAAGGAGAAGGAGGGCAGGGCCAGGACCAAAGCCAGAATCAAAATCAGGAGCAATATCAGGAACAGCATCAAGAGCAAAGTCAGGAGCCAGAACCGGAACCGGAACCCGAACCAGAGCCCGAGCCCGAACCAGAGCCCGAGCCCGAACCAGAGCCCGAGC
>CAYNAT010000008.1:18615-20495 GCA_964395685.1 uncultured Candidatus Saccharibacteria bacterium
CCGAACCAGAGCCCGAGCCCGAACCAGAGCCCGAGCCCGAACCAGAGCCCGAGCCCGAACCAGAGCCCGAGCCGGGAACGCCATCATTAACAACTTCCACAGGCGGCGGCGGAGAAGTTTCTCATCCCCAGTTAAAAATTGAGAAATTTTCCCAGGAAAGTTTTACCAACCCCGGCGCTCTTGCCAATTATACGATTGAGATAGAAAATATTGGCACCGGAGTGGCAATAAGCTTGGTTCTTAAAGATGTTTTGCCCGAAGGTTTTACTTATTCCGAGACCGGTCTTTCCACCCAAGAATGGCATTTGGGCGACTTGCAAAAAAAGGAAAAACAGACGATAAATTACGAGGTCTTGGTCGGTTCGGATGTTCCGGAAGGAAACTACCAAAACATCGCCATTCTTACAGCCGGCAACCACGCTCAAATTACAGCCGAATCAATAATTGAGGTTCGCTTGCCGGAAGTAAAGGGCGAGGAGACAGTTAAAGAAGAGCCGCCGAAACTGCCTCATACCGGAATTGATTCTTTCGTTGTTTTTATCTTTATCTCTTCAGCGGTTTTACTGCTGGGTGTTTTGGGTCTGGCCAGTATTTTTCTCAAAAAACACAGATTGGCAATTCAGCTGATTTTATTCGGCGTTCTGATTATCGGCGGCTTAGTCGCTCTGTCTTATCCTTTTTGGCCTTTGCTGAAATATCAGAAAGTTTCTCTGGAAGATAACGGTCAAGATTCAGCTCTGCCTGTTGCCGGCGAAATAAAAATAGAAGGCGATTATCTGCTCATTCCTAAAATCGGAGTAAAAATGCCGATTATTGAAGGAAAAGACGAGTCAGTAATGGAAAAAGGCGCCTGGCTGATGCCGGATGGCTCTTTGCCCGGTCAGGCGGGCAATGCGATTTTAGCCGGTCACCGCTATAAATATAAGCCGCCTTCCGAGGAAACATTTTATCTTTTGGATAAGCTCTCCCCGGGCGACTTAATCCGGGTTTTTTGGCAGGGTGAAGAATACCGTTATTCGGTTGTCTGGTCAAAAGTGGTCAAACCGGAGGCAACGGAAATTTTGGAAAATACCGAAAAACCCTGCCTAACTCTTATTACCTGCCATCCGCTTTTTTCCGACAAGGAGCGCTTGATAATAAGAGCGGAAATTTTATGAAAAAAGTCCTGATCTTCGGTCTTGGCTTGGCTGTTTTGGTTGTTTTTATCTTGTTGGTTTCTCCTCTGACTGAATTAAAAATCAGCCGGTTTTTGGCTAATTTAACCCGGGATTTGATTATCAAGCAAATCAATCCGCTAAGAGAGAGTTACGGTTTTCCCCAGTTAAAAGCCGATGAAAAACTTAATCAAGCGGCCCAGCTCAAAGCCCGGGATATGGTGGAGAGAAACTATTTTTCCCATTACGGGCCGGAAGGCCAGCCGCCCTGGGTTTGGCTGGACAAAGTCGGCTATAATTACTCGGCGGCCGGCGAAAATCTGGCTATTGATGTTAATGACCCCGAGGTTTTGAAAAATGCCTGGTTGGCTTCACCCAGTCACGCCAAAAACATCTTAAACCGAGATTTTGAAGACGTGGGAATTGGCATAGCCAAAGGAGAAATCAACGGCCGGGAAACGATCGTGGTGGTAATGTTTTTAGCCAAACAAGCCGAAGAGAATTTGGCTGGGCCGGAGCTAATTTCCTCGGAGCCGGAGTTGAATCCGGAAGAGCCGATTGCCACGGATAACCTTAAAGAAAATTTAACTCCCGAACAGCCGAAAATTGAACCCCGGCCGAGCAATGTCTTTTCCCGCTTTTTGGTTTTATTGACTTCTTTTATCTTCCGCCATTTGCCGAAATAAGGGCTGAATTTAGAAACCGAAAAACTCCGAAACGGAGTTT
>CAYNAT010000008.1:20595-22245 GCA_964395685.1 uncultured Candidatus Saccharibacteria bacterium
TTTTATTGCAAAGATTTTTTGTTTGTGATATATTGGTTTTATATGGCGGAAGAAAAAATAGAAAATAAAAAAAAGAAAAAAGAAGAAAAAAAGGGAGAGAAAGAGGAAAAAGGAGAGAAAAAAGAAAGGGAAGAGAAAAATGAAAAAAAAGAGAAAGAAGAGAAAAAGGAGAAAGGGGAGAAGAGCGAATTTAAGATTGATTTTAAGATTGACCAGGATGAAATGGCCAAGGCCGGTTTGCATCTGGGTCATCGGATTTCCCGGGTTCATCCCAAAATGAAGCCCTATATTTCCGGAGTGAGAAGCACGATTCATATCATTGACCTGGAAAAAACGGCTGAAAAACTCAAAGCGGCTTTGGAGTTTGTCCAAAAAATTATTTCGGAAAAGAAAACCCTGCTTTTGGTCGGCACCAAAGTCCAGGTTAAAGAATTGACCGAGCAAATCGCCAAAGAGTGCGGCTTGCCCTATGTTTCGGAGAGATGGCTAGGCGGTACTTTTACCAATTTCCGGACTATCAGAAAAAGGATTGACTATTTTAAGGACTTGGAATCCCAGAAAAAGAAAGGCGAATTGGCAAAATACACCAAAAAAGAAAGATTAAAAATTGACAAGGAATTGCGGGATTTGGAAGTTAAATTCGGCGGAATAAAAAATTTGGAAGAACTGCCCTCGGCAATTTTTGTTTTGGATATGAGAAAGGACGCTTTGGCAGTAAAAGAAGCCAAGGAAAAGGGGATTGCAATTATCGGAATAGCCCATACTAATGTTGACCCGACTTTGGCCGATTATCCTATTCCGGCCAGCGACGACGCGGTTAGTTCGGTAAAGTATATTTTGGAGAAATTTAAGGAGGTCATCCTGAGGGCGAAACCCGAAGGATCTCGTTGATTATCTATTATCTGCGGGATTCTTCCCCCGCTGAAAGCGGGGTCAGAACGACATTAACTATGATAAACATAGACAAAATCAAGCAATTAAGAGAAGAAACTTGCGTTTCTGTTTCCGAATGCAAAAAAGCCTTGGAGCAGGCAAGGGGCGATTTTGACAAGGCAAAAGAAATTCTGAAAAAATGGGGCCGGGAACTTGCCAATAAAAAATCGGGAAGAGAGGCGGCCATAGGCATAATTGAAAGTTATATTCATCCGGATAAAAGAAAAGGCGTTTTACTGGAACTGCGCTGCGAAACCGACTTTGTGGCAAAATCAGACGATTTTGAGAAATTAGCCCACGAGCTTTGTTTGCAGATTGCGGCGATGGATCCGGCTGAAGACGATTTGTCAAAACAGAGCTGGATAAAAGACGAAACAAAAACCATCAAAGAACTGATTGATGAATATATCGCTAAATTAGGAGAGAATATTGTGGTGAAAAGATTTGTGAGATACGAGATTTAATAATTTTCAATTTCTAATTTCTAATTTTTATTAAATTTATAATTTTCAATTTTTAAATAATTAGAAATTAAATCATTAAAAATTTAATAGAAATTGAAAATTAAAAATTAGAAATTTATGTCAGAGATAGTTATTCCTATAATTTTATTTTCTAGTTTATTGGTAATGGGATTTATTGTCGTCAGGAAAATTCCTGTCTTGGTTGAGTTAAAACCGGAAGAAATAAAGCCGGTTTATTGGAATAAATTTAAAG
>CAYNAT010000009.1:0-8146 GCA_964395685.1 uncultured Candidatus Saccharibacteria bacterium
ATGCTCAAAGAAGCGGTATTATCTGCCGAGGCAGTAAAAAAATAAATTTTTTTCTGCTAAATATATGGTCCAACGTCGGGTGTTGGACCTTTTTTGTTTTGAAAATTTTATCCGGGATGTTAGAATAAAATATGACTGAAGAGAATAATCAAGATAAAACAAGAAAAAAAAGATTGATAGTGATTGACGCCAACGCGGTTATCCACCGCGCTTTTCACGCCCTGCCTCCTCTTACGACCAAAGCCGGCGAACCGATTAACGCGGTCTACGGATTTTTTTTGGTTTTTTTCCGGGCAATCAGGGATTTTCAGCCGGATTTCATAGCCGCTGTTTTTGACTTTCCCGCTCCCACTTTCCGGCATCAAGAATACAAATTATACAAAGCCAAAAGGAAAAAAGCGCCGGACGAGCTTTACCGGCAGATTCCCAGGGTCAAGGAAATCCTGAAAGTTTTCAATGTTCCGATTTTTGAAAAACAGGGATTTGAAGCCGACGATTTAATCGGCCTGCTCGCCCGAAAAGCGCCTAAAAAACAGGTCTTGCCGGAACTGGAAACGATTATCGTGACCGGCGATTCCGACGCTTTGCAGCTGGTTGACAAAAATACCAAAGTTTTCGCCCTGCGCCGGGGGATAAAAGACGCGGTTTTGTACGACCGGGAAAAAGTAAAAGAAAAATATCAGGGACTGGAGCCGGAGCAGTTGATTGATTTTAAGTCCTTGCGGGGCGACCCCTCGGATAATATTCCCGGCGTCTTCGGCGTCGGCCAAAAAACCGCCATTGACTTAATCAAGAAATTCGGCAGCCTGGAAAATCTTTATCAGGAGCTGAAAAGAAACGGGGAAATGGCCGGAGAAATAAAGGATTCCCTGCGTCAGAAACTTCTGGATCAGGAAGAGCAGGCCTTTATTTCCAAAAGCTTGGTCCGGCTTAAAACCGAAGCCGAAGTTGATTTTGAGCTGGAAAAATGTTGCTGGCCCAGATATAATAAAGACAAAGCGATTGAAGTTCTCAAGAATTACCAATTTCAGAGTTTGATAAAAAGAAATGTTTTGGAAAAAGAAAAAAAATAAAGAGGAAATTTACGGCTGGAGCGTTGAGCAGGACATCCGGCTGATTGATTATCTTGTTGACGGGCTTTTGGTTTTTGACAAAAACAGCCGGCTTTCTCTGGCTAACTCCCAAGCCGAGAGATTTTTTGAAATTGACCGAAAAGAAATTTTAGGGAAGACGATTTTAGAGCTGGGTCGTTTTGACAGGATCAAGCCCCTGGCTTCTCTTTTAATCGGAGGAGCAAAAGAATTTTTCCGCCAGGAGCTGCCAATCAGCGAAAATTTTATTTTAGAGTTGACCACGGTGCCGATAATGGAAAGGGGAGAGAAGAGCGGCTCTTTGGTCGTTTTGCACGACATCAGCCGGGAGAAAACAGTGGATAAAATGAAAAGCGAATTCGTCGCTTTTTCGGCTCACCGCTTGCGGACCCCGGCTTCAGCCATTAAATGGACTCTGGGAATGTTTTTGGAAGGAGAATTCGGAAAGTTGACCCAGGAACAGCAAGAGGTTATGGAAAAAACCTATCAGGCGAATGAGCGCCTGATAAAAACCGTTAACGATTTTCTCAATGTCGCCCAGATTGAAGAGGGAAGATATCTTTCCAAAACAACGCTTTCAGACATCGGAGATTTAATCGGGACGCTTTTGGACGGTTATAAAGAGGAAATCAAACAAAGGAAAATCAAGCTTGAATTTAAAAGAAGCGGGGAATCTTTGCCCAGGGTAATGCTGGACCAGGAAAAAATGAAAATTGCGGTTAGGAATATTTTTGAAAACGCCTTAAAATACACTTTGGCCGGAGGTAAAGTTTCGGTTTCTCTTAAAAAAAGAGGAAAAGAAATAGAAGTGGAAATTAGGGACAGCGGAGTGGGTATACCGGCCAATCAGCAGGACAAGGTTTTTACTAAATTTTTCCGCGGCTCCAACGTAATGAGAATGGAAACCGAAGGCGTCGGACTCGGGCTTTACATAGCCAAAAACATAATTGAAGCTCATAACGGCAGAATCTGGTTTGATTCGGAAGAAGGCAAAGGAACGGCTTTTTACTTCATCATCCCGATAAAAGAAAAATTCGCTGAATTTCTGACCGAGAAATTTTACTAAAAATTAAAAATAAGACAAAATAAGGCATTATGCCAAAGAAAATTCTTGAAGCGGTTATCAATAATTTCAACGACGGATTGCTGATTTTTGACAAAAAGGACAAACTTTTATTTATTAATCCTCAAGCCGAAAGTTTTTTGGGAATCAGGGGAAAAGAAATAAAAGGGAGAGTTTTTTCCGAGCTTGCGAAAACCGGCAAGCTCGGATTTTTAGCCGAGTTTCGGCAAAAAGGGAATAAAAAAAAATTTAAAAAAGAAATTAAGTTCAAAAAAGATTTATTTTTAGAAGCGAATGTTTCTGACTTAAAAACTAAAAAAGAGATAATGGGAACTCTAATAGTTTTGCGCGACCTGGGCCGGGAAAAATTGCTTGAACGTTTAAAAACCGAATTTGTTTCTTTGACCGCCCATCAATTAAGAACTCCTTTGTCTTCAATAAAATGGATTTTGACCGCGCTGCTGAACGGGGAATTGGGGGAAATTAATAAGGAGCAGAAAGAATTTCTTTCCGACGGCTATAAATCAAACGAAAGAATGATTGATTTGATAAACGATTTTTTGAACGTTGTCCTGGTTGAAGAAGGCAGGCAGGTTTGTAAGCTTTGTCCGGTTGATTTTGGGGATTTAATTCAGCAATCCATAGATTCTTGCCAGGGGAAATTTAAAGAGAAAATGCTTAAAATCCGCTTTAAAAGGCCGGAAAAGCCGTTGAGAGCGATGGTTGACCTTGAAAAAATGAGAATAGCGATAGGCAACCTTATTGAAAACGCTTATAGATATACTTTAAGCGGCGGCAAAATTGAAATTTCTTTGAAGGGCGGAAAAAAAGAAATAAAAGTTATAATCAGAGATTCGGGCATAGGAGTTCCCAATGACCAGCGGCAAAGGGTATTCGGCAAATTTTTCCGGGGCTCCAATGCGATAAAAATAGAAACAGAGGGAACGGGCTTAGGTTTATTTATGGCCAAAAATATCATTGAAGCTCACAGAGGCAAAATTTGGTTTGACTCGGAAGAAGGCAAAGGAACGACTTTTTATTTTACCCTTCCGATAAATATGCTAAAATAAATAATAGCGCCAATGTAAGCGAATTTTATGCCAATAGTGTTTTGCTAAAAGCGGGACAAGATTGGCATACCATTCCTAAATTGGCATTATATTCTATGCAAAAAATTCTCATCGTTGAGGACGACAAATTTTTGCGGGAGTTAATCTCCCAAAAACTTCTTCAGGAGGGTTATGACATCAGCGAGGCGGTGGACGGAGAAAAAGGGGCCGAGGCGGTAAAAAAAGAAAAACCGGACCTGGTCCTGCTGGACCTTATTCTGCCCGGCATAGACGGCTTTGAGGTTTTGGCCCGGATAAAAGCCGACCCCTTAACATCCGAAATTCCGGTAATCATTCTTTCCAATCTCGGTCAGAAAGACGACATAGAAAAAGGATTGAAAAACGGAGCGGCTGATTACTTGATTAAGGCCCATTTCACGCCGGCCGAAATCGTGGAAAAGGTAAAAGGGGTTTTGAAATAATTTATGCCGGAACTTCCCGAAGTTGAAACAACAGTAAGGTTTTTAAGAAAAGCCCGGCCCCCGATTTTGGGGGCTGGTTTTGTTGACCTTTGGAGCGATTTTAAAAAAATAGTCAAAAAACCGAAAAATTTCCGGCAGTTTAAAAAAGAAATTCAGGGCAAAAAAATTCTGAAAATCCGGCGCCGGGCAAAAAACATTATTTTTGAACTTTCCAGTGGTTATTCACTTTTAATTCACCAGAAATTAACCGGCCATTTACTTTACGCTAAATGGGAAAAAGACCGGGTAAATGATTATATCCATTTGAAATTTTTTTTGAACAACGGAAAAATTTTGGCTCTTTCCGATTTGCGAAAATTCGCTAAAGTTGAATTATGGAAATCTCCTGATTTAGAAAAGGAGCTAAGATCCTTAGGTCCGGAGCCGCTGGAGAAAAACTTTATTTTTAAGAAATTTAAAGAGGCCTTGAAAGACAGGCGGGGAAAAATCAAGCAGATTTTAATGAACCAGGAAATAATCGCCGGCATCGGCAACATTTATTCCGACGAGGCCCTGTGGCGGGCGAAAATTCATCCTTTTAAGGAACCTTCAAAATTATCCGAAGCGGAGCTGAAAAAACTTTATCAATCCCTGAAAGAGGTTTTGAAAAAATCAATTAAACTCCACGGCGAGAGCATTTCCGATTATCGCGACCCTTCGGGAAGCCGGGGTAATTTTGACCGGATAAGAATGGTTTATCGCCGGGAAGGCGAGAAATGTTCCCGCTGCGGCAGAAAAATAAAACGGCTTAAAATGGCCGGCCGCAGCGCCCGTTTCTGCCCCCTTTGCCAAAAACAAAATCCGTAGAGGACGGGCCTCTACGGATTTTTCGACGGATTTTAATGCCGGACAAATAAATTGATAAACAGGCATTTTTTGAATAGAATAAATAAAATGAGCATAAAAAGAAAAAGATATAAAATAATTGGCATATCAGGAAGCCCAAGAGACAAGAGCACAAGTTATATGTTGAAAACTGTTCTTGGTGCGACAGGTTGCGATTACGAGTTAATTTTGTTGAAAGAAAAAAATATTCAACAGTGTACTGTTTGTGGCGGATGTTTTTATTCGCATAAATGCATCAAAAAAGACGATATGCAGGAATTGTACGATAAATTATTAAGAGCAAAAGTTATTGTTTTGGGTTGCCCAACTTATTTCGCCAATGTTACCGCTTTGATGAAAGTTTTTATGGATAGATGTCTCCCCTTATATCTTTCAGAGAGATTGAAAGGCAAGAAAGTTGTCTTACTTTCTGTAGGTAATTTTAAGAAAAGAGAGGTGAGGTATTTAGATAATTTTGACATAGAAAGAGCAATGAAAGACCCGCTTAGCAAGAAAGAATTAAAAATAACCATTCAGAGGTGTATTGATATTATGAAATTTTTCTGTATTTATCATATGAAAATGAAAATAATCGGAAGCGTTATTGCGATTAATGGCGATCCAAAATCAAAAAAGAATGAGTTAGTAAAATTAGGGAAAAATATCATTTCTTATAAATATAAATAATTTCTTTAAATATGCCATATAGAAAACAACAATTTGTCAATAATGAAATTTATCATATTACCCTAAGGGGAATTGACGGCAATTTGATATTCAGAGATATAGACGATTATTATCGGGGGATATTTTCCATTTACGAATTTAATAATAAGAATCCGGTTTCTATTAAAGAGCGAAGAAAGATTATAACCCGCCTAAAGAAAGTTGCCCGAGGACGGGCCTCGGGCAACTTTCTTGAAGTTAGAGAAGATAAAAGAGATAGGGTGGTAGAAATTTTAGCATTTTGTTTTATGCCCAATCATATACACTTGTTGGTTAAACAATTAAAAGATAATGGTATAACCATTTTTATGTCTAAAATCGGAACCGGTCTTGGGGGGTACTTGAATAGGAAATATAATAGAAAGGGTTATGTGTTTCAGAACAGATTCCACTCGGTTCATATTGAAGACGACGAACAATTAAAAATAATTTTTGCCTATATTCACACAAATCCTTTATCTTTGATTTATCCGGAATGGAAAAAAATAAAGATTGAAAAATCTGAAGAAGCCCAAAGATTTTTAGAAAACTATAAGTGGTCGAGCTATCTTGATTACATCGGTATTGGAAATTTTCCGTCTGTTACCGAAAGAGAATTTATTTTAAATCTAATGGGCGGGGAGCAGGGCTGTAAGAAATTTGTCAAAAATTGGATAGAATATAAAGGAGAACCAAAAGAATATTCAAATTTATTCTTAGAGTAAAAAAAAGTAGAGGCCCGTCCTCTACGGATTTTGTTATGATAATTTTTCTTTACGGACAGGATACATACAGGATGAGGGAGAAGTTGAAAGAGATAGTTGAGCAATACAAAAAAATTCATAAAAGCGGGTTGGATTTGAAATGTTTTGACAATTTCAGCGACTTGGAAGACGATTTTAAGCAGAGTTCAATGTTTCAGGAAAAGAAATTAGCAATTATTGACGACATTTTTACCAAGCCCGATTTCAAAGAAAAATTTTTGGCAAAAAAAGAGGAATTTTTGAAATCAGACAGCATAATTTTGATTTATCAGCAAGGAGAAATCAATAAAAAGGACTCTTTGTTCAAATTTTTTAAAGAAAACAGCGAGAGCCAGGAATTTGAACTTTTAAGCGGCCAGAAATTAAAAAATTGGCTGAAAAAAGAATTTGAAAAATATAAGACAGAAACGGAGCCGGGAGTTCTGGAAGCGCTCGTTGAATATGTCGGCAGCGATCTCTGGCGTCAGTCCCTGGAAATAAAAAAACTGATAAGTTATAAAAACAAGGGTCTGGTAAAAAAAGAGGACGTGAAACTTTTGGTCAGGTCAAAAATTGAAACCGATATTTTTAAAACTATTGACGCGGTGGCTGATAAAAATAAAAAGCAAGCCCTGAATTTACTCCACAAGCATTTGGAGAAAGGCGATTCGCCTTTGTATCTTTTGGCAATGATAAATTATCAATTCCGCAATCTCTTAGTGGTTAAGGATTTTATTGAAAAAAAGCGACACCAATTCACGAATTACACACGAATGACACGAATAAATGTTTTAAGCAAGGAACTAAAAATGCATCCTTTTGTGATTAGAAAGACGTTTTGGCAGGCGCGAAAGTTTACTTTAGAAGAATTAAAAAAAATCTACCGGAAAATTTTCCAGGTAGATTTAGACATCAAAACCGGCAAAATAGAACCGAAAACCGCTTTGGAGTTATTGATTACGGGAATTTAGCAGTTTGGTTAGCCGGGATTTTTTGCGGGAGGCGGTGTTTTTTTTGATTACATTGACCTTCGCCGCCTTATCCAGTATTTTATAAACCTGGGGCAGAAGTTTTTTTGCCTCTTCAATTTTTTTCTCTTGGGCCAAAACCCCGATTTTTTTAATCAGGTTTTTTATTTTCTTTTTATAAACAAGATTTCTGGCTTTCCGTCTGATGCTTTGGCGGAGGGCCTTTTTGGCTGATTTGGTAATTGGCATATTTTTATAATATCAAGGATTTGAAATTTTTTCAAGAGTCCTTTAAGATTAAATATAATTAAATATAAATGAACCCCCAAATCAAAAAACTAATTAAAAAATTTATTCCCGATTTTTTGCTGGCCATTTATCATTATTGTCTGGCCTTAACGGCCGCGTTTTTGTACCGGTTTCCCTCCCGAAAAATCCGAGTTATCGGAATAACCGGCACCAGCGGCAAATCAACAGCAGTGGAGCTTAGCTCCAAGATTTTTGAAGAGGCCGGTTATAAGGTTGCTTCTTTGTCTTCCATCAAATTTAAAATCGGGGAAAAAGAATGGCCGAACAAATTAAAAATGACAATGCCTGGCCGCTGGAAGGTCCAGCGATTTTTAAGGCGGGCAGTAAAAGCCGGCTGTAAATTCGCGGTTTTGGAAGTAACTTCGGAAGGCATTAAGCAATATCGCCATAAGTTTATAAAATTTGAAGTTGCTGTTTTGACCAATTTAAGCCCGGAACATATTGAGGCGCACGGCAGTTTTGAAAAATATCGGCAAACCAAAGCCGAACTTTTCAAAGCAACCTCCCAAACTCATATTATAAATTTGGACGATGAAAACGCCGGACATTTTTGGCAAATTCCGGCCGAGGAAAAAATCGGCTATGGCATAAAAATTTCTAATTTTCAATTTCTAATTTCTAATAAATTTTCAATTTCTAATTTTCAAACAATCTTTGCCGAAGACGTTCAGCAAGCAACCGGAGCAATAAATTTTTCCCTGAATAAAGTAGAATTTAATTTAAATCTTTTCGGCCGATTCAATATTTACAATGCTTTAGCCGCGATTGGGGCGGCTTTATCGCAAGAGGTTTCTTTGGAAATTTGTCAAAAGGCCCTAAAAAAAATCAAGGGAATTCCGGGCCGAATGGAAATCGTTATTAAAGAGCCGTTT
>CAYNAT010000009.1:8246-11548 GCA_964395685.1 uncultured Candidatus Saccharibacteria bacterium
CTTGCGGTGGGGGTCGGGATAAATGGAAGCGGCCGGTTCTGGGCGAAATCGCGGCGAGATATTGCGATGAAATAATTATTACCAACGAGGACCCATACGACGAAGACCCGATGAAGATAATAGAGCGGGTGGCATCGGGCGCCGAAAAAATCCGCCTAAATCAGTCAAATCAGCATAAATCCGCGGTTCATAAGATTTTAGACAGGCGCGAGGCAATAAGAGAAGCGTTGAAATTGGCCCGGTCCGGGGATTTGGTCGTAATTACCGGCAAGGGCTGCGAACCCTGGATGTGCGTTGTCGGAGGCAAGAAAATTCCCTGGGACGACCGAAAAATCGTCAAAGAAGAATATGAAAAAATAAGGGGTTGAAAATAATCCGGCTTTTTGGTATATAAAGGATTATAGGTCTTTAACATAATTAAAAAAACAAAAATGGATTGGAAAGGATTTAAAAATGAGGAAAGAACTTTTCAAAAGGCACGATGGAAATCCGATTTTAAGAGCTGAAGATTGGCCCTATCCGGTAGAAGCCGTTTATAATCCCGGAGCAACGATTTTTAATAATGAAGTACTGCTTTTGGTACGCGTCGAAAACGAGAAAGGATTCTCTCATTTGACCGTAGCGAGAAGTAAAAACGGAAAGGATGATTGGAATATAAATCCCGCCCCAAGCTTAAAAGCAGACATTAATTTTGGCGAAGATAAATTCGGACTGGAAGACCCAAGGATTACTTGGTTGGAAGAGTTAAAGAGGTATTTTATTACCTGCGTTGCTTTCCGCATTAGGAATCGGATGGAAGGGTTGCCAGCTATTTCTTTGATAGCGACAAATGATTTTGTAGATTTTGAAAGAATAAGTCAGCCCTTAATGCCCCTGAATAAAGACGCTGTTTTATTCTCTGAAAAAATTAACGGCGATTATGCTTTAATGCATAGAGCTGCCGTTAATAACCAAGAAAATATCTGGATTTCTCATTCCAAAGACCTGGTAAGGTGGGGAAATGATAGAATATTGTTTTATACCAGAGCCGGAGAATGGGATAGCGATAGAATAGGACTGGCTTGTCAGCCCTTAAAAACTTCGCGAGGATGGCTGGTTGTTTATCACGGAACAAGAGGAGACCTTTATCGTTGCGGTCTGGCAATGTTAGATTTGAAAACTCTTGAACTAACTCACAGGAGCGAAAAATTTATATTTGCTCCCAGGGAACAATATGAGAGAGTAGGTAATAAATTTAACGTTGTTTTCCCCTGCGGCTGGATTTTAAAAGAGGATAATGAGCTTCTTATGTATTATGGCGCTGCCGATACTTGTGTATGTTTGGCAACTGCTAATTTGGATGAAGTCCTCGACTTTTTAATGAAGTGCCCTGTTGGATGACAGGGCTTTTTATTTTGGGGAGAATTGATAGAATAAAAAAATGATTGGCAAAAAAGATTTTAGGAAATAAATCATTGGAAGATTGTATCAGGAGTATCAGGAGGCCGGGCCTCCCACCAATCTCCCGCTAATATAAATGATAAACCCATTGATTAAGAGTATTACCGTTGATAAATATCTTTTTCCGATAAGGAAAGAGATATTTAATCTGGTTCCGGAAAAATCTTCTGTTATAGATATCGGTTGCGGCACAGGCAGTTTGTTGCTTCTTTTGTCTAAAAAAATAAACTATGGTTTGGGAATTGATATTTCTAAATCAAATATAAAATTTGCCCGGGAGAAAATTTTGAAAAATAATTTAAATAATTTAAGATTTGAATTGGCCGATGCGAGATTTTTAGACAAAGTCATTACCGAAAAATACGATGCCGCGGTATTATCAATGGTTTTACACTCCCTTGATAACGATTCTCAAATTGAGATATTGAGAAAATTATCAGAAAAAGCAAACCAATTAATTATTGTTGAATACATTTATTATAATTGTTCATTATTAAGAAAATTTTTAATGCATTCGGAAGAAATTTTCTCGGGCCACTATAAAAATTTCAGAAAATATTTAAAAAAGGGAAATTTATCAATAGTTGACGCCCGGTTTAAAAAGAAGAAAATTTTGGATACCTTTGATAAAGGAATTAAAATCTTTGTTTATCAAAAACCTTGACTTATTTTTGGTAGTTTGCGACAATAAATTAAATAGTTCATTAAGTAGTTTATTTTACAATAAGATAAAAACGAGGAAAAAAAGAAAGGAGAAAAAAATGCCGGAAAGAAAAAGAAAAATACCGAAGAATGCCGAAAGAAAATTATTGTGGGGATGTACAGCCTGGGCTTGTCTCAAAGTAGAGTCAGAGGGAACCGGAAAAAGGCAAAAATTTATTTTTTCTGACGAAAAAGGCGAAGTTCGCTGCACTTCTAAGGAGTTCCAGGCTTTTAAAAAGGCGATCCAAGATGGAAAGCTGTAAGGACTCAATAATTGAACCCGTTGGGCCGAGGAATTTAACTCGGCCTTTTTTATTTTTATGCTAAAATAGATATAGAGAGATTATTGGGAGGCCGGGCCTCCCAGCGCTTTTCTTAATTATGCCATATAGAAAACAACAGTTTATAAACGGAGAAATTTATCATATTATTTTGAGAGGACTTGATAATAATTTAATTTTCAAAGATATTGATGATTATTATCGGGGTATTTTTTCTGTTTACGAATTTAATAATACTAAACCAATAGAAATCTGGTTAAGGCGTAAACAACGCAAAAAAGAGAAAGCATTGGGAGGCCCGGCTTCCCAATACTTTCAAGAGCGCGAACAATTAGTTGAAGTCTTAGCTTTTTGTTTTATGCCTAACCATATTCATTTATTGTTAAGGCAATTTAAAGATGGCGGGATAACTAAATTTATGTCAAAAGTTGGGACTGGTTATGGGAGATATTTTAACAGGAAATATAAACGAAAAGGATATGTTTTTCAAAATAGATTTTCCGCAGTTCATATTAAAGATGAAATTCAATTAAAGGTTGTTTTTAATTATATTCATACCAATCCTATTTCTTTCATAGAACCAAAATGGAAAGAAATAGGAATTAAAAATTCTGAGAAAGTAATTGAATATTTAGAAAATTATAAATGGTCGAGTTATCTTGATTATGTTGATATTAAGAATTTCCCTTCTGTTACTAAAAGAGAATTTATGTTAAAAGTAATGGGCGGGAAAAAAGGATGCGAAGAGTTTCTTAAAAATTGGGTGGAATGCAAAAAAGAGATTGCTAAATTTCCCAGTTTGCTTTTAGAGTAAGATTGTATTGGGAGGACGGGCCTCCCAATACTTTAGAAATAAAATATGGTTGGCAAAAAAGATTT
>CAYNAT010000009.1:11648-19269 GCA_964395685.1 uncultured Candidatus Saccharibacteria bacterium
CTGGTCAATACCAGCACTTTGCCGGGGATTGTAAAATACGCCCTGGCAATGCCCGATATTCATTCCGGCTACGGTCCGCCAATCGGCGGAGTGGGCGCGATGAGCTTGTCAGAAGGAGTGATTTCGCCCGGCTTTGTCGGCTACGATGAAAATTGCGGCTGTCGCTTGCTGCTTTCCGATTTAGAGCAAAAAGAAATTAAGCCCTATTTGGAAAAACTGGCAGCGGAAATTCAGGAGCAAATTCCTTCCGGGCTGGGCCGGGGAAGAGAGGTTAAGCTTGGTTTAACGCAGATTGAGCGGATTTTGGAAGGCGGTGCCGGGGAATTGGTTGAGCAGGGATACGGACAGAGACAGGATATTGAAAATTGCGAGGAAGGAGGAAAAATAAGCGAAGCCGATCCTTCTTTTGTTTCGGGCCGGGCCAAAGAGCGGGGCCGGGATCAACTCGGCACCCTGGGCAGCGGAAATCATTTTTTGGAAATTCAAAAAGTGGCCAAGATTTTTGATTGGGAAACAGCCAAAAAATTCGGTCTGTTCCAAGAACAGATTGTGGTGATGGTTCACACCGGTTCCCGGGGTTTGGGTCATCAGAACTGCGGCGATTATTTAAAAATAGCGGCCAAAGCAATGCCCAAATACGCCATTAAAATTCCGGACAAAGAACTGGCTTGCGTTCCTTTTAATTCAGTGGAAGGTCAAAAATTTTTCAAGGCAATGTCAGCGGCTTGTAATTTCGCCTGGGCAAACCGCCAGATGATTACTTATTATCTAAGAAATTCCTGGCAAAAAGTATTGGGGAGCTTAGCTCCCCGATTGGCTTTGGTTTATGATGTTGCTCATAATATCGTCAAAATAGAGGAGCATTTGGTTGAGGGAGAAAAGGTTAAGCTGATAGTTCATCGCAAAGGCGCGACCCGGGCTTTTCCCGGTAAGCCGGTTTTGCTTCCCGGTTCAATGGGCACCGCTTCTTATGTTTTGGTCGGCGAACAAAGCGGAGAAATATCCTGGTTCAGCACTGCTCACGGCGCCGGCCGGACAATGTCGCGGAAAGCGGCAAGCAGAATGGCTTCGGGCCAGCAAGTAATCAACAAATTAAAGCGAAAAGGCATAATCGTAAAGTGCCGCTCTCTGCAAGGTATTGCCGAGGAAGCGCCCGAGGCCTATAAGAACATTGACCAGGTGGTAGATGTCGTTCATCGGGCCGGTCTGTCCAAAAAAGTGGCCAAACTTATTCCTCTGGCCGTGATAAAAGGCGAGTAGAGTTGCTTTTTATTTCGCTTTTAGTTAAGATATAGACACTGGTTTTATGCCTTTTTTATTTTATGGCCAAGAAGAAACGCATACCGAAATCCTTGCGAAAATTCATCAGAAAAGAAAAAGCCCGCATCAGAAGGGAGTTTTTTGATTTGAAAGAGCAGAAAAAGTTGATTTCAAATTTATATAAAAAACCAAACAAGAAATCGAAAACCCAATAAAAATAACTGGACCCACGGACTAGTCCACGGGTCCAAAAAATAATGAAAATAAATGAAATCTACAACTTGGCGATTGAAATGGGAATTAAGGCCGATTTTCGGGGAGAGGAAGGGGTGAGAAAATTTTTGGAAAATAAAAGGAAGCAGTATGAGAAATTGAACCAGAAAGAAAAAGAAGAATTTGACCCGGAGGCCTTGAAAAATCCCTATTTGGACTCCCGAATTTATCATATTGCCGACGACAAAGAAATTAAGCGGGCTTTAGTCGGTATTGACGTTGAACCGGCCGAGATTTTATTGGCCAAAGAAATCGGTTCTGCTGACAGCGGAATTGATTTGATTATCGGCCATCACCCTCGCGGCAAAGGATTAGCCCATTTAGCCGATGTTATGGAGTTGCAATGCGATGTTTTAAATTTTTACGGAGTTCCCATAAATATTGCCGAAGGCCTGATGAAAGAAAAAATTGAGGAAGTGGCCAGACAGACAAATACAGCAAACCATCAACGGACAGTTGATGCCGCTAAAATAATGAAATTAAATTTAATGAATTCTCATACTCCCTGCGATAATTTAGCGGCTAAATTTTTAAAAAATCTGATTGAGCAGGAAGAACCGGAAAGAATTGGCGAACTGATGGATTTATTAAAAGAAGTTCCGGAATACAAAGAAGCAATGAAAATCGGAGCCGGGCCCAAAATTTTTGTCGGCGCTCCGGAAAACAGATGCGGCAAAATCGCTTTAACCGAAATTACTGGCGGCACTGAGGGCTCGCCGAAACTTTACGAAAAAATGGCTAATGCCGGCATCGGCACTGTTATCGGAATGCATATTTCCGAAGAACATAAAAAGCAGGCCGAAGAATCCAATATCAATGTGGTTATTGCCGGCCATATTTCTTCCGATTCTTTGGGAATGAACTTGTTTTTGGACGAACTGGAAAAACAAGGCATTGAAATTATCCCCTGTTCTGGTCTTATCCGCGTTTCCCGAGTAAAATAAACTAATGAGAACAGGAATTGCCACGGTGCCGTTGGATTACGGGAAGTGTCCTCGTTGGCTTTTTGAGAGAATGAAGCGCTTGTCGCGGGGAATTTTTCTGGCTATCCGGGAGGAATTCGGAGCCGAAGAAATTCTCAAAAGATTGGCTGATCCGGTTTGGTTTCAGTCCTTGGGCTGCGTTATTGGATTTGACTGGAACAGCAGCGGCTTGACCACCACTACTTTGGGCGCTTTGAAAGCCGGAATTTTTGATATTCAGGACCAGTTGGGCATTTATATCTGCGGCGGCAAAAAAGAATCGCGGAAAACGCCGGCGGAAATTGAGACCTATAGTATTTCCCGAGGTTTTTCTTTTTCAAATGAGTTAAGCTACGCTTCCAAAATGGCGGCTAAAGTTGACAGCTCTTTGATTCAGAATATTCAGTCGCCTTTCCAGCTTTATCAGCACAATTTTATTTTTTCCGCTTCCGGCCAGTGGGCCGTGGTCCAGCAGGGAATGGCTCCGGAAATCCAGAAAGCCAGACGTTATCACTGGCTGTCTTCCAATGTCAATAATTTTACCGAGGAGCCGCACAGCGGAATCGCTTCCGACCATCGGGCTAAACCTTTGAATTTGGTTGCCAGAGAGAGTCGGGAAAACAAAAAAATTTCAACCGGCCTGGCAAGCGAAGAGCCGAAAACTTTTTTAAAAGACCTGAATTTAATCCAGACCAAGAGAAGCAGAAATCTTACTTTAATGGAGTTGAAAGATACCGAGTTTCATTGGCATCCGGTTGTTGAGGAAAAATTTGACCTGAAACGTCTGAAAAAAACCGTTTTTTTCGCTGCCGAGCAGAAGCCGAAGAATTTTGAACAGCTTTTAGCTCTTAAAGGCGTGGGACCGAAAACCATCAGGGCCTTGAGTCTGGTCTCGGAAATAATTTACGGCGCCAATCCCTCTTATCAGGACCCGGCCCGTTATTCTTTCGGTCTGGGCGGAAAAGACGGCACCCCTTTTCCGGTGGATAAAAATGTTTATGATAAACTATTAGATGTAATGGAAAAAGGAATCAGAAAAAGTAATGTTTCTTACAGCGAAAAACTCGGCGCCCAGAAAAGATTGGCTAAGGTCGTTTTCTAAATCCGCCCTCGTAGTTTAACGGATAGAGCGTCTCCCTCCGGAGGAGAAGATGGCTGTTCGAATCAGCCCGAGGGCGCATACTTGACAACGTTTTTTGTTTTATTATCATTAAAATTGAGGGGGTGCGGGATAAAATTCCCTAAGGTCGTGTGATTTAATGAAGGAGGTTTAACGCAGCTGTCCGGCTAGGACCAAACCCGGCTTTAAAGAATAGACCGAGTTCGTTAGATTCTTCCCCCTCACTAAAGCTTCCCCCCTCTGGCGGGAATTTTTAGTTTGCGCTATAATGGGTTAAAGGTCAAAATTTAATCAGTTTATTTATAAAACCATTTATGCCGGAAAAAGAAGGAAAATTAATCGGTCAGGTCACTCATTACTTTTCCCAAATCGGAGTGGCGGTTTTGAAATTGTCGGCCGGGCTTTCGGTCGGCGACAAAATCAGAATTGTCGGCGGCGAAGAAACCGATTTTGAACAGGAGGTTGATTCAATGGAAATAGAGCACCGGAAAATAAAAAAAGCCAAAAAAGGAGATGAGGCGGGCTTAAAGGTTAAGGAAAAAGTAAGGGAGGGTTATAAGGTTTATAAATTGTAATTTTTAATAAAATATGGCCGCTCTCTTAGACATTGTTACGGTCGCTTTTTTTGTAAGTTTTTTGTCCTGGTATCTGGTGAATAAAATTATACCCTTTTTGTTCTAATTTTATGTATTTGGCAATTCTGGTCGCCGGTTTCGGCGGCGGCGCGCTTAGAGGTTTAATCGGTTTTATCAAGCATCAGTTTTCTTACAAAAACGTCGGGTTTAATTTGCCTTATTTTTTGGCAATGACTTTTTTGTCCGGAGTTATCGGATTGCTTACTGCAATCGCGGTAAAAGAAACCGACATCAGTTTTTTGGGAGCCGGCGAGCTCCCGCCGGCTTTGGCTTTTATTATCGGCTATGCTGGCGGCGATTTTCTGGAAAATATTTACAAAATCATCGTTAAGAAATCCTCGCTTTACGCAGAATGAGATTATTCAAGGAAAAGAAAAACCCCTTTGTTTTTGGACAGAGGGGCTTTTAAGCTCTTAAATCTCCGAACCCGAAGCTGCGCCATCTTCCGCTCCTTCCGCTCCTTCCGCTCCTTCCGGTTTTTCCGAACCGTTTTCGTCTCCCGTTTTTTCGTCAGCGTTTTCCGAATCGTCTGACTCGTCCTGGGAAACGAAACCGGGATATAGTTTTTCTTCAAACATAGATAGATTATTTTTCAATTAAACTTCCCGACCTTTTTATCGTATATCCTTATTATAAGAACCCAGATAGCCTTGTCAACCCCGCTCTCCCCCAGTTTAAAAACAAATCAAGAAGAGTTATAATGGAGAATGAAAATTATTGCCGACCTTCACATTCATTCCAAATATTCCCGGGCAACCAGCAAGGATATGGATTTGGAGAATTTGGATAAATGGGCCGGAATCAAAGGCATCAAAGTTCTGGGAAGCGGCGATTTTACTCATCCGGAATGGTTCAAAATTCTCAAGGAAAAGCTTGAGCCGGCCGAACCCGGCTTGTTCAAGCTGAAAAACAAAAGCGAAACCCGTTTTCTCCTTAGTTCGGAAATCAGCTGCATTTACTCCAAAAACAACCGGGTAAGGAAAATCCATATTGTTGTTTTTTCGCCCTCTTTTGAGGTCTGCGAAAAAATCAACACCCAGCTCGGCTGGATCGGCAATCTCAAGGCCGACGGTCGGCCGATTTTGGGCTTGGACGCCAAAGAACTGGCAAAGATTGTTTTTAACGTTTCTTCCGATTGCTTGGTTGTTCCGGCCCATATCTGGACTCCCTGGTTTTCTCTCTTCGGTTCGCGTTCCGGCTTTGATTCTTTGGAAGAGTGTTTTGAAGAATATTCAAAATATATTTTTGCCGGTGAAACCGGACTCTCCAGTGACCCTCCAATGAACTGGCGGGTTTCGGCTCTGGATAGAATCGCTTTAATCTCAAACAGCGATGCTCACAGCCCCCGGAAAATCGGCCGGGAAGCGAATGTTTTTGACATAGGACTTTCTTATCAGGAAATCGTTGGAGCGATTAAGAGCAAAGACCCGAAAAAGTTTCTTTACACAATTGAATTTTTTCCCGAGGAAGGAAAATACCATTACGACGGCCATCGGCTTTGCAATTTGCGTCTTTCTCCCCGGGAATCCCAAAAATATAACGGCATTTGTCCGAACTGCGGCAAGCCCCTTACTTTGGGAGTTCTTAATCGGGTGGAAAAACTGGCTGACCGAGAGCCGGAATTTAAACCGACAAATGTCATTCCTTTCAAAAGTTTGATTCCCTTGGAAGAAGTAATTGCCGAGGCAATCGGCCAGACGGTCGCCACCAAGCAAGTGGTCCAGGAATACCGGAATTTGATTGAAAAATTCGGCGCTGAATTCGGGATTTTACTTGATGTTCCGAGAGATAATTTGGAAGCAGCCACTTTGCCGGAAATCAGCGAGGCGATAATCAGAGCAAGAGAGGGGAGGGTAAAGGTTGAGCCGGGTTATGACGGCGTCTTCGGCAAAATTCATCTTTTTTCCCGGGGCGAACAAAAAAGTTTATTAAAGCAAAACACTCTTTTTTGATATGAATAAAGAAGAAGCAAAACAACGGATAAGGAGATTAAAAAAACTGATTAACCGCTATCGCTATTCCCGGCTTGCTTTGGACCGGCCGGAGATTTCCGAAGCAGCCGAAGATTCTTTAAAAAAAGAACTTTTTGACTTGGAGCAGGAATTTCCGGAATTTATCACTCCGGATTCTCCCAGCCAGAGAGTCGGAGACAAGCCCTTAAAAAAATTTGGAAAAGCTCGGCATCCAACGCCAATGCTTTCTTTTAATGACGGGTTTTCAGAAGAAGACTTAAGGGATTGGCTGGAAAGAATTACCAAACTTTTGAGCAGGAACCTGCCTGCCGGCGGGCAGGGAAAAAATGAGATTGATTTTTACTCTGAATTAAAAATTGACGGCTTGGCAATTGAGCTAATATATCAAAACGGATTTCTGGAAACCGGTTCCACCCGGGGAGACGGCATTATCGGCGAAGACGTCACCCAAAATCTCAAAACAATTGAGGCAATCCCCTTGGCATTAAACAAAAAGGAACTTAGTTCCTTCCAAGAAGGAACTAAGTTCCTTTCTGAGTCGGTAGTTGTAAGGGGCGAGGTTTTTATTTCCAAAAAAGAGTTTGAAAAATTCAAAAAAGATTACGCCAATCCCCGGAACCTGGCTGCCGGTTCAATCCGCCAGCTTGACCCTAAAATTGCTGCTTCCCGCAAACTGGATTTCTTCGCTTACGACTTACTGAGTTTAGAAGAGGCCCGACCTCTCGGAAACTTTAACGACGAAGCGACTAGAGGTCGGGCCTCTATTGCTACCCACGAAGAAAAACATAAGCGCTTGAAAAAACTCGGCTTTAAAACCAATCCTTATAACAGATACTGCCGGAATTTAGCAGAGGTTTTGGATTTTCATAAAGAAGTCCAAAAAATCAGAGAGAAAATTCCTTACGAGATAGACGGAATCGTGGTTTTAATCAATTCCAATAAAATTTTTGAGAAACTGGGCGTGGTCGGCAAAGCGCCCCGGGGCGCGCTGGCTTTTAAGTTCCCCGGCAAACAGGCAACCACTATTGTTGAAGACATTAAAATTCAGGTTGGCCGAACCGGTCTTTTAACTCCGGTCGCTTACTTGAAACCGGTTCAGCTGGCCGGCGTGACCGTTTCCCGGGCAACCTTACATAACCGGGACGAGATAAAACGGCTGGGAATAAAAATAGGGGATACGGTAATCGTGGCCCGGGCCGGAGACGTTATACCGGACATTATTAAGGTTCTGCCGGAATTAAGAACCGGCAAGGAAAAGGATTTTCAAATGCCCAAGAATTGTCCGGCCTGCTCTGCCAGAATAATAAAATTACCGGGCGAATCTCTTTATCGTTGTTCCAATCCCCGCTGTTTTGCCCAGAAAAAAGAAAATTTTTATCACTTTGTTTCCAAAAACGC
>CAYNAT010000010.1:0-17183 GCA_964395685.1 uncultured Candidatus Saccharibacteria bacterium
AAACTCTGGTCCGGATTTTCTCCGGCTTGTTCCTTTTCCGGGCCGCCGTATTTATAAAACAAAAAGCCGAGGATAAGCAAAGACAAAAAAAACAAAAACAAACAGGATAAAAAAGCGTGGCGAGCCGCAGCCAAGGGTAAGGCTCTGAAGAAATTTTTAATTTTTTTAAAATCCCGTTTCATTTAACGTATAATTTTATGGTAAAACCGGCCTCCAAGGTTTTCTCCGATTTTTTAATGGTCAAGTCCTGAATTTCGCTAAGATAAGGCCCTGTTTCCGTTTTTGTCAAAAATTTCATAATTTGACCAAAGCGGCCGTTTGCTTCTATTCTGAAACCCAGAAAATCCCAATTTTCATTTTTGACCGGCAGGGAAAAAGGCGAAATTTTAACCGAGAGCCCGGAACTTACCGCTATCTGACGCCAGAATTCAATCGCTTTTAAGGGAATCTCGGCGCTTACAAAAAGCCCGGCCACTTTCTCAAAGTCCGGTTCCAACTGCTGGTAATCTTTTCTGATTTGCTCAATTCTCTCCACTTTGGTTTGGTAAAAATCCAACTCCTTCTGGCTCAAAATCAGCTCCTGATAATTCTTTTTTATTCCCCTGCTTAAAATAAAGAGCAAGACAAAAAGCAAAAACAAGGAGCCGCCGGCAAGCATTATCGTAATTAAGAATTTTCTATTTTTGAAAGTCATAATTTTGTTGGAATTTCAAAAGTAACGAAGAAATCAATGTTAGCGGGTTCAACCCAGTTTGAAGCCGGGAAATTAATTTTCTGAAAAGCCGGTTCCCGCTCCAGATTTTCCTTGAACTTGAGAAGAGTTGCCGTATCCGGAGAAAAACCGGAAAGAGAAACTTTGATTGTTCTCTCGTTAGACAAAGACAGGGAAAAATCGGTTAGATAGGCCTTTTGAGGCAGAATTTTGGAAACTTTTTCCAGAATCTCGGAAAAATAAATTTTCTTTTGATAAAATTGGTCTAACCTTGCCAGATCCGAGTTAAAAGAATTGATTTGCTCCTGGAGCTGCTGAATTCGGGCTGTTTCCATCTCCTGCTGGTTTTTTGCCAGAATCTCTTTTTGAAATTCAACCTGAACCCGAAGATAGGTTCTCAAAGAAAGCAGAACTAAAATCAGACAGACGAGAAAAAACAAAAGCAAAAACCAAAGAATCAATCCTATTCTTTTTTTTCTTTCCAAAACAATCCGTTCTTTCTCTTCGGGCGGAAGCAGGTTAATCATAGCTTAATTTTTAATTTCTAATTTTGAATTCCTCTTAAAGCCAGGCCCAAGGCGCTGGTGTAGCCCAGCGAATCTTCAAAAGACAAACCTAAAACTTCTTTCGGCTGTCCGGCTAAAATGTTTATCCAGGGATTGGCGATTTTAGTCGGAATTTTCAGCTCCCGGGAAGAAAATTCCGCTAAACCTTTAAGGTTCGCGCCCCGGCCGCAAAGTATTATCTCCCTTATTTCTTTGCTGTCCCGAAGAAGATGCTCGTGAGACTGGTGACTTTGGTAATAATTGAGGTATTTTCTGATTTGTTCAACCATTTTCTCAAGTATCGGAAGCATTGCCGGAGAAATTTCTTTTGAATCCAAACCTTGTTCCAGTTTCCGCTGCTCGGCTTCCTTTAAATCCAAATTCAAACTCTGGCTGATGGCTTCGGTTAATCGCTGGGAGGAAATCGGCACCGAAGAAGTGAAGCGGAGAGAGTAGCCGGAAAAAATAATAAAACTGGCCCGGCTCCGGCCGAAATCAACGATTAAAACCGGAAAGGGACTTAAACCGTTTTTTATCAGGGCCCGGCTGATGGATTGGGATTCCACTTCCAAAGCCCGGGCCGAGAGCCCGGCTTTTTTCAAAGAGGAAATATAGGGGCCAACCGTTTCCCTGGGAATGGCCGCAATTAAAATGTCAAGATGGTCCAAATGATTCAAAACCGGCCGGACTTTTTGAAAATCCAGATAAACTTTTTCCAGAGGCAAAGGAATATAATTCTCCGCTTCAAAAGGCACGGCTGTTTTCAAATCCTCGTAAGCCATTTTAGGCATCTGAATAACTTCCAAAAAGGCCTTTTTTTCCGGCAGAGAGACCGCTACATTTTTGGTCCTTATTTTTTCTCCCTTTACTTTTACAAGGCCCTGCCTGATAATTCCGGCCAGCGCCTCCGGGTCTTTTATTTCTCCTTCCTGGATAATTCCCGGCTTTATCTCCGCTTCGCCCCAGGAAGCCAAGCGAAAAAACCGGCCTCTTTTTTTGAGCTTGATAATTTTCAAAGACAGGTCGGAAATGTCAAGGCCGAATGCTTCGGACTCCAAGGAAAGAAAATTCATCTTTCTTAATTATAGCATTTTTAATCATTTCCCGAAACCGGTGCCGGCCGGAATCAACTTGCCGATAATAACGTTTTCTTTCAGCCCCCGCAATTTGTCTTCCTTGCCCTCTAAGGAAGCCCTGATTAAAACTCTTGATGTTTCCTGGAAAGAAGCGGCCGAAAGAAAAGAATCGGTGGTCAGGGAAACCCGGCTGATACCCAGTAAAATCGGCGCCGCTTTAGCCGGGGTTTTTTTCTCTTTTTTTAACCTTTGGTTTTCCTCAATAAATCTGGCTCTTTCCACGATTTCGCCCAAGGAAAAACCGCTTTCCCCGACTTCCTTTATTTTTACCCGGGAAAACATCTGCCGGATTATCACTTCAATGTGTTTATCGTGAATGACCGCGCCCTGGGAAACGTAAATTTTTTGAATTTCTTTCAGAATATAACGTTTGGTTTCTTCCGGGCCCCTTAATTTGAACAATTCCCTTAAATCAAGATTGCCCTCGCAAAGCTGCTGGCCCTTTTTAACTTCCTGGCCTTTCTCCACATAAATTGCGGTCTTAGCCGCTATCTTATATTCCGCGATTTCTTTTTCCTTTTTAGCGGCTTTGGGCCGGATTTTGATTATTCTCTCCGGAGTAATCTCCAAAACTTTTCCCTCAACATGGGAAATTTCGGCTTTGCCTCCGGGCGAACGGATTTCAAATATCTCCTGGACCCGGGGCAAACCGAAAGTAATATCAACGCCGCCGGCCACGCCGCCGGTGTGAAAAGTCCGCATTGTCAACTGGGTGCCCGGCTCGCCGATGGCCTGGGCCGCCACCACGCCGACTGCTTCTCCTTTTTCAATCAATTTATTTGAGCCCAAATTCCAGCCGTAGCATTTCTGACAGATTCCCCGGACTGATTTGCAGGAAATGGGCGAACGGATTTTTACCCTTTCAATCCCCTGCTCGCTTATTTCTTTGACCATCTTCCAATCAATTATTTCGCCTTTTTTAACGATTATTTTTTTGTCTTTGCCTCTGATGCTTTCCAGGGAAACCCGGCCCGCGATTTTATAGCCGAAATCCTGGCCCAATTCCTCGGCCTCGCGCTTTATTGCTTCAAAACCCTCTTGGTCTTTGCAGTCCGAGTCAAAAACAACCACCTCGTGACTTACGTCAACCAAGCGCCTGGTCAAATAACCGGCTGTTGAAGTTCTTAAAGCGGTGTCAGCCGTTCCTTTTCTGGCGCCGTGGCTGGAAATAAAATATTCCAAAACGTCAAAACCCTCCTTAAAAGAACTTTTAACCGGCAGTTCAATAATCTGGCCGGCCGGATTGCTCACCAAGCCTTTCATTCCGGCCATCTGAACCGGCTGAGTCCAGGAGCCCCGGGCCCCGGCGTCAATAATGGTAAAAATCGGGCCCATTTCCGGCAGAGTTCCGGGAACCAATTTTTCAATTTCCGATTTCGTTCTCGTCCAGACCTCAATGATTCGGCCGCTTTTTTCCTCTTTAGAAAGCAGACCCTTTTTGAAGTGGCTTTCAATTGTCTCAATCTCTTTTTCAGCCGCCTTGATAATTTCTTTTTTTTCTTTGGGCACGATTAAATCGTCCATTCCCCAGGTTACTCCGGAAATAGTGGCGCTTTCCAGGCCCAGATCCTTGATTTTGTCCAGGGTTTCCTCAACAACTTTTTGTTCGTATTTAGCGATAATTTCGCCGACTATTTTTTCCAGCCGTTTGGAATTCATCACTTCATTGACAAAAACGTGGTCCTGGGGCAGGGTCTCATTGAATAAAATCCGGCCAACCGATGTTTCCGTCAATGCAGGCACAGGAACTTTTATCTTCGCCCGCAAATCAACTTCGCCGAATTCGTAAGCCAAAATCGCTTCTTCGGAATTAGCGAAAGTCTTTCCCTGGCTCCTGGCTCCTTCCTTGATTTTGGTAAGCCAATAACAACCCAGAATAATATCCTGGCTGGGCGAAACAACCGGCGTGCCGGTTGCCGGCTTGAGCAAATTAAGAGTGGAAAGCATTATTTCTTTGGCTTCCTGCTGGGCCAAGCGGCTCAAAGGCAAATGAACAGCCATTTGGTCGCCGTCAAAGTCCGCGTTAAAGGCCTTGCAAACCATCGGATGGATTCTGATTGACTCCCCTTCAATCAAAAGCGGCTGAAAGGCCTGAATGCCCAAGCGATGAAGCGTCGGCGCCCGGTTAAGCAAAACCAGCTTGTCTTTAACCACTTCCTCCAAAATGGCCCAGACCTGGTCGGTCCCTTCTTCAATCAGGCGGGAAGCGCTCCGAACGTTGAAAGCCAGTTCTTTTTCCAAAATTCTTTTTATTACAAAGGGCTTGAAAAGCTCCAAAGCCATTTTCTTGGGCAGGCCGCATTGATGAAGTTTCAGTTTCGGACCGACCACGATTACCGAACGGCCGGAATAATCAACTCTTTTGCCTAAAAGATTTTGGCGGAAGCGACCCTGTTTTCCTTTGAGCATATCAGCCAAAGATTTCAAAAGCCGGCGGCCGCCGGTCGTTGCCGTGGTTAAAATCCCTTTTCTCATCCCGTTGTCAATCAGGGCGTCAACCGCTTCCTGAAGCATTCTTTTCTCGTTCCTTACAATAACCTCGGGAGCCGAAATTTCCAGGAGATATTTCAGGCGATTATTGCGGTTAATCACCCGACGGTAAAGGTCGTTCAAGTCGGAAGAAGCGTATTTCCCGCCGTCCAGCTGAACCAAAGGCCTTAATTCCGGCGGCAAAACCGGCAGAACCGTAAAAAACATCCATTCCGGCTTGATTCCGGCTTTAAGCAAGCCCTGCAAAAATCGCATTCTCCGCAAATCCTTTCTTTTGGTTGCCAGAACGGGTTTTTCCAGTTCTTTTTTTAATTTCTCCAGCTCTTTTTTTAAATCGGTTTTTTCGAAAAGCTGGCGGACAGTCTCGGCGCCGGTGCCGGCTTCAAAAATCTCACCGTATTTCAAAGAAAAATCGTAATACTCCACTTCCGACAAAACCTGCAAGGGTTTGATGCCGATAATTTCCTCCCGGGCTTTGTCCCGAGCCGTTCTTAAATCGTCTTTTTCTTTTTTCGCCCCCTTTTTGGCTGAAAGCTCTTTGCTTTTTATTTTATATTCCTTTTCCAGCTCTTCCAGGGCTTTTTTTCTGGCTTCCTCCCGGACATCGGTAATAATATAACCGGCGAAATAAATTACTTTTTCCAGCTGCTGCATCGGAATGTTCAAAACCATTCCGATTCGGGAAGGAACGCCTCTTAAAAACCAGATGTGAGAAACCGGACAAGCCAGTTTAATATGACCCATTCTTTCCCGGCGGACCGAGGACTTGGTCACTTCCACGCCGCAGCGGTCGCAGATAACGCCTTTGTAGCGAATCCGCCGGTACTTGCCGCAGTAGCATTCGTAATCCTTTTCCGGCCCGAAAATCCGCTCGCAAAACAAGCCGTCTTTTTCCGCTTTCTGGGTCCGGTAATTTATGGTTTCCGGTTTCAAAACCTCTCCGTGAGACCAGGACAAAATCTCCTCCGGCGAGGCCAATTTTATCCGTATTGCTTGTAAATCGGTAACTCTCATAATTTTAAGATTACAGAGACCCGGGTCTCTGATTTTTTTTACTCCAGAGCGAGCTTGGAAAATTCTTTAATCTTTCCTTTATATTTTATCCAATCATCAATAAGTTCTTTACATTTTTTTCCATCCCCTATTAACTTTGTTATAAATTCTCTTTTTGTTACCGAAGGGAAATTCTTTCTACCGATATAATCAGGATAACTTGACCATTTATAATTCTCTAAAAATTCAATAACTTTTTCTGGATTTTTAATTCCTTTTTCTTTCCATCCCGGTTCAATTAAAGAGACGGGATTTATATGAATATAAATAAAGTTCATTATTAACTGCTCGTCGCTTTCTATATGAACAGCGTTAAATCTATCCTGAAAAAAGTGCCCTCTTTTATTTATATCGTATTTTTTCTTAAAATAAGCAGGGTAGCCAGCGCCTATTTTGTTAATATATTTCGGAATTCCACCTTCTTTCAGCTGTTTTAATAACAAATGTATATGATTCGGCATCAAGCAAAAAAGTGGTACCTCAACTAACTGGTCACGAGTATCTACGCAGAGACCCGGGTCTCTGATTCCTTCTTTTCTTTCCTTAATCTCTTGCTTAATTCGCAAACGAGCATTTCGACGCTCTCTAATAGTAACTGATGTCAACGTATTAAACTCATAGACGGAAAATACCCCTCTATAATAATCGTCTATATCTTCAAAAAGCAAACTTTCTCCAATTCTTCTTAAAACAATGTGATAAAATTCGTTATTTATAAATTTTTGATTTCTGGCTGGCATCTCTAAAATGTAAATACAGAGACCCGGGTCTCTGATTATTTATCTTTCGGTTTTTCCTTGACTTCAACGCTTAAGCCCAGTGATTTCAATTCCGAGACCAAAAGATTGAACGAAGCCGGGATGTTGGGCGGTCTGATTTCCTCGTTTTTCAGAATTGACTCGTAAGTTGAGGCCCGACCCATAACGTCGTCTGACTTAATGGTAAGCATTTCCTGTAAAGTGTTTGCCGCGCCATAACCCTCCAGAGCCCAAACCTCCATTTCGCCGAAGCGCTGGCCGCCGAACTGGGACTTGCCGCCCAAAGGCTGCTGGGTAATCAAAGAATAGGGCCCGATGGAGCGCATATGGATTTTATCCTCCACCATATGAATCAGCTTCATCATATATATGTAGCCGACCGTGATTTTTTCCGAAAAAGGCAAACCGGTCCGGCCGTCGTATAAAACCATTTTCCCGTCTTCGCTAAAACCGGCTTTTTTCAACTCCTGTTTGATATCCGCTTCCACGGCTCCGGCCATTGCCGGCGAAACCGCAATATAACCAAGGGTTTTGGCCGCCAGGCCCAAATGGGTTTCCAAAATCTGACCCAAATTCATTCGGGAAGCAACGCCCAAAGGATTCAAAATTATGTCAATCGGCCGGCCGTCGGCCAAAAAAGGCATTTCTTCCTCGGCCACCACTTTGGAAACAACTCCTTTATTGCCGTGCCGGCCGGCCAATTTGTCGCCGGCCTGAAGCTTTCTGACCACGGCCACTTCAACCTCAATTTTTTTGATAATGCCCGGCTCCAGTTTATAGCCCCGCTCCCGGGAAAAAATCTTTACGCCGACCACCCGACCCCGCTGGCCGTGCTCCATTAATAAAGAAGTGTCTTTTACGTCCCGGGCTTTTTCCCCGAAAATCGCTCTTAACAATCTTTCTTCGGCCGTGACCCCGGCTTCGCCCTTGGGCGAAATTTTGCCGACTAAAATATCGCCCGGCCCCACCTCGGCGCCAATCCTTACAATTCCCTCCTCGTCCAAATCCTTTAATTTTTCCTCGGAAACATTGGGAATATCGCAGGTGGTGATTTCCGGACCAAGTTTGGTCTCCCTTACGTCGCAATTAAAATTCTCAATGTGAATTGAGCTGTAATAATCGTTTTTGACCAGCCGCTCGGAAACAATAATGGCGTCTTCAAAATTCAATCCCTGCCAGCAGATAAAAGCGGCCAGAACATTCTGGCCCAAAGCCAAACGGCCCTGGGAAATCGCTCCGCCGTCAGCCAAAAGCTCGCCTTTTTTAACCTGCTGACCCTTTTGAACCGCTGGCCGCTGATGAAAACAAGTATACTGGTTGGTTCTGATAAAGGTTTTCAAATCATATTTCTTAGCCCCGACCGCAACATGCTCGGCGTCAACTTCTGATACCCGGCCATCCTGCTCGGCTGTAATTTCCTGACCCGAGTCCCGGGCAACTCTTTCTTCCAAGCCGGAGCAAACCAGAGGCACTTCCGGATTTATCAGGGGCGCGGACTGACGCTGCATATTGGAACCCATTAAAGCCCGATTAGCGTCATCGTTCTGTAAAAAAGGTATCAGAGAGGTGCCGAGGGAAAAACACTGCTCCGGCGAAACGTCAATAAAATCAATTTTGCTCCGGTCAATCACTCCCGGTTTTCCTTTTAACCGGGCTTCCACTTTTTGCTCCGTAATCCGGCCCTGGTTGTCAATCTTCACTCCGCCGTGAGCAATGTTGTATTTCTCTTCTTCAAAAGCGGAAAAATACTGAACCATGGAAGTCACCCGGCCTTTTTCTACCTTCAAGTAAGGCGTTTCAATAAAACCGTAAGGATTAACCCGAGAAAAAGAAGCCAGATGATTAACCAGACCGATGTTAGCGCCTTCCGGAGTCTGAATCGGACAAATTCGGCCGTAGTGGGAGGACTGAACATCCCGGGCTTCAAATCCGGCCCTTTCCCGGGCCAAACCGCCTGGCCCGGTGGCTGACAATCTTCGCTTATGCTCCAATTCAGCCAAGGGATTTTCATTGTCCATAAACTGACAAAGCTGGGAAGAAGTGAAAAATTCTTTAATTACGGCCATCACCGGTCTGGGATTAACAATCTGGCCCGGTGTCAAATCATGAGGGTCCAGAGTTGACATCCGGTCTTTAATAATTCTTTCCATTCTCATCAAACCCACCCTCAACCGGTTCTGTAAAAATTCGGCCAAAGTTCTTACCCGCCGGTTTCCCAAATGGTCAATTTCATCCGGTTTGGCTTCCGGGTCTTTGTTCAAACGGATTATTTCTTTTACCGTTTCTATCAAATCCTCGGGTTTTAAAACCCTGTTTTTCGGCGTAATTTCCTGTTTAATTTTGGGCCTCAGCGAAGACAATCGCTGCCACATTCTCCAACGGCCGACCCGGGACAAATCATATCTTTCAAAATTGAAAAAAGTGTTTTCAATCAATTCCCGAGCCGTTTCCGGACTGGCTAAATCCCCGGGCCTTAAACGTTTATAAACTTCAACCAAGGCCTCGGGCTGGTCTTTGGCCGGGTCCTTTTTCAAAGTTTCTTCAATCTCCCGACCGAAAACGTTTTTGATTTGTTTCTCGTCCAATCCGCTAAGCGCTTTCAGAAGACAGGTGGCGGCAACCTTTCTTTTCCGGTCAATCTTAACTCCGATAAATCCCGAGGAATCGGTTTCAAATTCCAGCCAGGCGCCCCGGTTGGGAATAACCTTGGCGCCGAAGCGGTTTTTTCCTCTGACATTCTGAACGTTAAAAAAAACGCCCGGCGAACGTATCAACTGGGCAATGGCAACCCTTTCTATTCCGTTGACAACGAAAGTTCCCCTTTCGGTCATCAAAGGAAAATCGGCCAGAAAAATTTCCTGGATTTTTTCTTTTTTGGTTTTAAGATTTACCAGTTTCGTCTTAACCCGGAGAGAAGATTCGTAGGACTCGTTGTTTTTCTTGGCTTCCAAATCCGTCTTATATTTCGGCGGGTCAAGTTTGTAATCCAAAAACCAGAGCTCCAGCTCTTTTTTGGTGTAATCCCTGATCGGAAAAACCTCGGAGAACAATTCTTTCAGCCCTTCTTTCCAAAACCATTCCCAGCTCTCTTTCTGAAGAGACAGGAGATAGGGCAGCTTCAAAGAAACCCGGGATTTTGAGAAATTTTTAATCCGGAGGGAGCTCATAAAAGCGAAAAAATCCCCTAAACGATAATTTTAGGGTGAAAAAAAATTACTTGGTTATTTATAAAAAGAGGTAAAAATAGTATTCAAAAAATTGCCGACTAATTTTTATCTTAATTCTTATCCCAAAATCTGTCAAGAGCTTTGTTAAACCCCAATGCCCAAACCCCAATACCCAATCAAGCCCCAAAACCCAATGCCCAATTATTTTTTAATAGAATTTCTAATTATTGCGGCTAATATAAGATTGAGCTCTTGGGCTTCCTGCCATAATTTTCTTGCTTCTGGTTTAAAACCAGGAAGAGTATGGGCTATTAGTCTCAGCCAATATTTTGTCTCTTTCGTTTCTTTTTTAGCAATGGCGATTTTATTAATAAAATCTTTTTTGGAATTGGCTTCATCTGCTTCGCTATAATTCGCTCCTATACTAGTTCCGGCTCTCACTAATTGACTTATCAAGGGTCTGTTAATTGAACTCTGGGGAAGTTTTTTTGAAAAATCAATAATACCTTCACTGAATTTGGCTGTTCTCTCCTCTAAATCATATTTTTGTTTGGGATTTAGAGTATTGGGGTTTGATTGGGCATTGGGCATTGGGCATTGAGATTTGGGATTTCAAATTTATTTTATTCCTCTATTTCCGGATGTTCTTCTTCAATCGGCGCCACCGGCGGCTGCTCTTCAACCAAACCCTTGAGCGCTTTCTGGCCGGACTTCAGATTTTCCAAAACCTGGCTGGCTATCGGATGGCTGGGATTTAATTCCAGAACTTTTTCAATAGCGGCAACGGCTTTTTCTTTTTCCTTTAATTCATCGTAAGTCAAGGCCAGAAAATAAAGAGCGTTGGCGTAATCCGGGCTGAGAATAACTGCTCTTTCCAGTTCAATCCGGGCTTTTTCAAAATCCTGCATCTGAAAATAAATGATACCCAGCTGAAAAGCCAGACCGACGTCAGCGGGCGCGATTGCTTTTGTCTTTTCCAGCTCTTCAACCATTTGCTCCTGCTTGGCCTGGGACTGATAAACCATTGCCAGCTGAAAATGAGCGGCCGCGTAATCGGATTTTAATTCCAGAGCTTTCCGGAATTTTTCTTCGGCTTGAGAAAACAAGGTTGCTTTTTCCTCTTTTTTGTCCTCGCTCAAAAGATTTGCTTCTTTCAATATGGCGATACCGGCCTGGGTCGGATAATAGGGGCTGGACGGTTCCAGTTGCTGGGCCTGGTCATAAGAAGAAACGGCCCAGTCCTTGGTTCCGGAAACCAGACCGATAAGATTTTGGTAAATGAAACCCAGCACCGACCAGTTGGCAACGTTTTTGGGATTGACTTCGCTGGCCGTCTTGGCTGAATTTACCGTTTTGTTGACGTAAATTTGAAGCAATTGGTTTATTTCCTCTTTGCTTAAATCGGTTCGCTGGCTCGTATCCTGAATATTTTGGAGATAAATCTGAGCTAATTCCCGCCAGTAAAAATCCACAGCCGGGCTTATTCTTACCGCTCTTTCAATTTCGTTCAGGGCCTGCTCGCTCTGACCTTGCTGCCAGAAAGCGGTTCCCCGAAGATAACTTACCGAAGAAACATATCTTTGGCCCTCCAAAATCAGCAAGCCCAGACCAAAAATGAAAATCAAGGTAAAACCGAAAGTCACTCCCAGAGTTAAAAAAGAGGAGGGCTTAAGCAGAAATTTCTTTTTTGCCCCGGAAATCAAAACAACGAAGCCGGCCAGCAAAACAAAATAAACAAAGTCCAGAGAAAGGTTGGAGCCGTAAAGAAAGTAAGCGACGTTCAAAGTGATAAAGCTGATAAAAATGCCGATACTGAAAAGCCGTTGCCCGGAAAATTCGTTTTCTTCAGCTACTTGACTGATTCCCGGCTGGCCGGCTAAAAATTTGAGGCCGAAAAAAAGAAAAAAGCCCAGCAAAGCCAAAAATCCTAAAATCCCCAGAACGCCGATAGTGGCTAAAACAGTCAAAATCCTGGAGCCGGCCCAGTCAAAGTTTACGTTCCAAAAAGAGCTGTTATTAAAACTGATATCTTTATATTTGGAAAAATCGTAAATAAAAGTGCCGGGGCCGCTGCCCAGTAAAGGGCTTTCTTTCAGGGCCTGCCAGGCAATGTTAAAGCTTACTTTCTGGCGGAGAAAAATTTCCAGGGGAGCGTCCGGCAGTCCCGGTATCTGAAATTTGAAAAAAACAAAAAGCAGAGCCAGGCCCAGAAAAAACATCGGCAGAACCAGCCAGCGGCTGTCAAAAATGTCCCGACGCTGGGTAGCAAAAACAATGAGCAGAGCCGAACCGACAACGACCAGCCACCAGGCCGGTTGAAAATTAAAAAGTAAAAGAGCCAAACCGCAGACAAAAGCGGCCGCGGCGAACAAGATTCGGAAATATTTCTCCCGGCTGGAAATCAAACAAATAATAATCAAAGGCAGTAAAACAGCCGCGAAAACCGCCAAACCGTTCGTTCCGCCGATAGTGTTAAAAGAAAGATTTTTGGTAAAAGAAATCGGGATTATAAATTTTCCGAAAGTCTGGAGAATTCCGTAAACCAGAGCCAAAACAGCCGAAGCAATAAGCAAAGTTATCAGATGAAAAATTTCTTTTTTCTCAAAAATGTTTATAACCAGAAAATAAAACAGGACCAAACCCAGCAAACTCAATAAACTCTCGGAACTTATCTGGGGCCAGCCCCAAAAACTGCCGTATCTCCACCAGGAGAAAATCGTGGAAACAAGATAGATTAAAAACAGAACGGCGACCGCAATGTTAACAAAACTCAAATTGAAACTGAGCCTTCCGGAAACCAAAACTTTGAGCATCCAGGCGAAAAGAGCGATTAAAACGAAAACAAACAGCAAGGCCTGTTTGTTGAAGTCAAGAACATTGGCGGTCCAGGGCAAAAAGAAAATCGGCAGCAAAAAGGTCAGGGCGTAAAGAGCGATTTTGAAAACCTTTTCGCAGGTTTCAACGATTGAGTTTGATTTTTTTTCGTTTTTCATATTTTTCAGCAGCCGCTTTTTTTAAAAAACGGCATACTATTATTTTATTAATTTTTAATTAAAAAGTCAACCAGTTTGCTTTAAATCCCAATTATCGTTTTGGGCATTGGGTTTTGGGGCTTGATTGGGCATTGGGGTTTGGGCATTGGGGTTTTAGGCTGTGAAGCCTTCATAATGATTAATTCTTTTAGGCTCCCTGTTTTCGTCCAACACAATGCAAATCGCGTCTATCCTGTAATCAATATCCCTACGGCCATTTTTAACAGCATATGCCTCGGCGTTTTTAACAAGACGGAAGATTTTATTTCTGTTCAAAGCGTCCTCGGGCGAACCGAACCGCTCCCCTGTCCTGGTCTTAACCTCTACAAAAACCAAAATACCTCTCTCTTCGCATATCAAATCAATCTCCCCGTATCTATTTCTGCAGTTCTGCTCTAAAACTTTATAACCCTTGTTTTGTAAATACTCTTTGGCGATTTTTTCTCCTAATCGCCCTTTTTCAAGATTATGCATCTTTAATTCAAAATTAAAAATTAATCATTCTTCGTTTATCTTCTGCCTGTATTGCAGGGCCTCGGCCATATGTTCAACTCCTATTTCTTCGGCTCCGGCCAGGTCCGCGATTGTCCGGCTTATTTTTATCATCTTAAAATAGGCCCGGGCCGAAAGATTAAAGCTCAAGCCGGCCCGGCTAAGAATCTGTCTCGCCTCGCCTGAAAGCGGGCAGTATTTTTTAATCTGCTCGTTTTTCATTTCCGCGTTGGTGAAAATGACGCCTTCGGCGTCAGAATGACAAGAAGAAAACCTTTTTTTCTGAACCTCTCTTGCTTTAACAACTCGCTTTCTGATATTCGCTGATGTTTCCGGCGGGCGAGAAAACCTCGCCCCTACAAACCTTCCCGATAGATCCCTTACGTCAACAACCGGCACGTCAACATGAAGGTCAATTCGGTCCAAAATCGGGCCGGAAATCCTTTTCCGGTATCTTTTTATTTCTCTGGGACTGCAAACGCAGGCCTTTTTGGGGTGAAAAAGATAACCGCAGGCGCAGGGATTGGCCGAGGCGACCAGAATAAATCTGGCCGGATAATTTACCCTTGCCCGGCTCCGGGAAATGGTTAATTTTCCGTCTTCCATCGGCTGGCGCAGGGTTTCCATCACATAGCGGGGAAATTCGGTGAATTCGTCCAGAAACAGCACTCCTCGGTGAGCCAAACTTATTTCTCCGGGCAAAGGATTTGTCCCGCCGCCAATCAGTCCGGCTTGGGAAATGGTATGATGGGGAGTTCGGAAAGGACGAACAGTGATAAGCGAACCCTGAGCCGGAATTTTCCCGGAAACCGAATAAATTTTGGTCACTTCCAGCGATTCTTTCTCTTTTAAGGCCGGCAGAATGCCGGGCAGGGCCCGGGCAAGCATTGTTTTGCCGGAACCGGGACTGCCGGTCAAAAAAATATTATGGCCGCCGGCCGCGGCAATTTCCATCGCTCTTTTAGCCTGCTCCTGGCCCAAAACTTCAGCCATATCAAATTCCGCTTTTTCCTCTCTAAACCGCGGCTCGGCCCGGTACTGGGCCGGCTTGATTTGGACCTTAGCCAAAAAGTAATTGTTCAACTGCTCTAAATTTTCTATCGGAAAAACTTTTACTCCCTTAATCACCGCGGCTTCGTTAGCCGAGGCCCGAGGAACAAAAATGCTTTTTATTCCTTTTTCCCGGGCAAAAAGAGCCAGCAGTAAAGCGCCTCTGGTATGCCTTAATTTACCGTCAAGAGAAAGTTCGCCGAAAAACAAGCTTTTTTCCGGCAACTGATAATTATTGATTAAAGCGAGCAAACCGCTGGCAATGGCTAAGTCGTAAAAAGAACCTTCTTTGGGCAGGTCGGCCGGCGCCAAATTAACGATAATTCTTCGGCTCGGAAACTCAAAGCCGGAATTAACCAATGCCGTTTTAACTCTTTCCCGGCTTTCTTCAATCGCTTTACTGGCTAAACCAACAATTTCAAAAACCGGCAAGCCGCGACTGGCGATATTTATCTCAACATCAACTCCAATAGTTTCCAAGCCAAGATTCGTTGCTGACTGAACCTTAACGAACACAATTTTAATTCAAAATGTAAATATCAAAATGGAAAATTACAGTTAAAAATTTTAAAATTTTAAATTGTCATTTTACATTTTGATTTTTTAACTTTGATTTTTAATATAGTATTTCCCTCTCTCCTCAAATACCAGTCCCTTAATCTGCATCAGTGAAACAATTGTGCCGATTTCGGCCGCGGAAATTCCCAAAAACCTTGCCAAATCGTCAATCTCCATCGGCTCTTTTCCCAATTCCGCGATAATCCGCTGTTCAATAGAGCCGGTAGAGGCCCGTCCTCGAGCACCTGCCCGAGGACGGGCCTCGGGCAATCTTTCTCCGAAATAATCCAACACATCGCCTGCCCCGGCCACTACCTCAGCGCCTTGTTTTATTAATTGGGAAATCCCGACTGACAAAAAACTGGTTAAAGGCACTGGCACCACAAAAACCTTTCTTTTCAATTTTCTGCTGAAATTGGCGGTAATCAAACTGCCGCTTTTCTCGCCCGCTTCAACCACCATCACTGCCTTTGATAAACCGGCAACAATTCTGTTTCTTCTGGGATAAGTCCAGAGCGTTGGCAGAAAATCGCCTTGGTATTCTGAAATAATCAAACCCTTATTTTCCAATATCTCCTGATATAATTTTTCCTGGTAATCAGGGTGGACCAAATCAATACCGCAAGGCATTACTGCTATTGTCCGGCCCCCCGCGCTTAGCGCGGCCTGATGGGCCGTCGCGTCAATGCCGTACATAAACCCGGATACGATTGTGATGCCCGATGGCCGGGACAACCCCGCCCCTACAATTTCTTCAACCAATTTCTCGGTGATCTGCTTGCCGTAACTGCTCATTCGCCTTGACCCAACCACGGCCAGGCAGTTTTCAAAAATCTCCTCTGACCAATTTCCCTTATAATACAATTGTTTCGGCGCGTCTTTGCCAAGTTCTTTTAATAATTCCGGATAGCGAGCATCGCTGATTTCAATTTTCATTAAATTCTCAATTGTGTTAATTCAAAATGTAAATATCAAAATGAAAAGTGACAGTTTAAAGTGTTAAAATTATTTCTTGCCTTTTAGTGTAAGAATACTGGAAGCTAAAACATTGGCAATTTCAATCGCTTCTTTCAAAAACCATTCCAATTCGTTCTGGTCTCCTTTATTAGTATCTCTTAATAAAGTAAGCCACACTTTTGATTCATTGGCCGATTTTAGCGAGTGGGTGAAAAAATTAATAAAATCCTTTTTACTGCTCGCTGAATTGGCTTCAATGTAATTTGCCAAAATACTCGTTCCGCTTCTTAAAAGTTGCTTGCCCAAGACATTGCAAACCGAATCTTTCGGAAGTTTATCAATAAATTTAATCAATCTTAATACCCAATTATACAATCTTTTTTTGAATTCATTTTTAAATTTTACATTGTCATTTTCCATTTTGATATTTTAATTTTACATTTCTATTGCCTCGTTCTCCCCCGGGCTACTCGTTTCCAGCGGCTCTATCTCTGCCGGCTCTTCTGGAATTACGACATTATCCGACGGGCTGGCTGTTTCCAGAATCGGAATTTCCGGAATCTCCGGGGTTTCAGATTCCGGTTGTAGGGGCGGGGTTATCCCGCCCTCGTTATTAGGGTTGGAAGACCCAACCCCTACATCGGCCGGCGCGCCGCCGCCATTGCCACCGCCGCCTCCGCCATTCACAATCTCGCCCACAATGGCTGGCCTGCCGTCGGTAAATTCAACCCGGTCGCAGTCCGCCTTGACTTTCTGCCATTCGCCGTTCTGCAGCCAGGTGCACCAAACTTCTCCGGTCTGCTGGTCCACAATTTCCATTTTTTCAATCCGGGCCGTCTTAACAGTAATCTTGTCAGCAATAAATTCTTTTGCCCGGGCAATGCCGTCCTGAATAAAAAGACCCAATGAAGCCAGGGCCTGCCTGGCCTGGCTAATAAGTCCGCTAAAAAACCCTCCTTGGCTCGCCGTAGCTCCGTCAAGAGCGAAGGCGGCTTCATTTGATTCCGTTGCAGTTGAAATTATTGAGCCGTCTTCTCTTAAACTAAGCCCCTCTAAACCGATTTCCTCCATCTGAAGCTCAAAAAATTTATTTTCGCTTGCCAAATAGGTCTCTAATTTGCCGGTTTCCGTATTAAAGAACAGGGTGGCGCCGGTTTGTTTTTCCAGCGGAACTTCAAAACCAACCCGCTCAATTATCTGCTCTCTGGTCTGGCGGTCATAAAGAACGTAAAG